>CAMLFK010000026.1 GCA_946479255.1 uncultured Oxalobacteraceae bacterium | reverse complement strand
GGTCGCACAGCTGCAGGTAGCCCATGCGGTTCTTGGCCAGCAGCAGCAGGCGGCTTGGCTTGTCGCGGTTGTCGTCGTTGCTGATCCAGGCGTCCACGCCGATGATGGGCTTGATGCCCTTGCCGCGCGCCGACTTGTAAAACTTGACCATGCCGAACAGGTTGGCCAGGTCGGTCACGGCCAGCGCCGGCTGCTTGTCCTTGGCGGCCGCGCCGACCAGGTCGTCGATGCGCACCAGGCCGTCGACGATCGAGTATTCGGAGTGCACGCGCAGGTGCACGAAGGCGGGCGCGGCTGGTTTGGCGGGGGCGGCAACGGCGGCGGCCGGGTTCAGATCAAGTACTTCCATGCGCGTGAGTCCGGATAACAAGATGAGCAAGAGGATGCCGCTCAACTAAACTCTTGTCCGCAGCCTAAAAATCGTCATCCCCGCGGCGGCGGGGATCCATCGCATGTAAGCTTAGAGTGTTACTTTCTCTCTGACCTGGCGTGCTATGGGTCCCCGCCTGCGCGGGGATGACGGTTTTGCGGCCGGTGACAGGCTTAAGAAACGGGCATTCCAACAAGGGGGTATTTTACCTCGCCTTGCTCATCATACGGCCGGCGTTTCAGCCGATGTCAATCCGACAAGCCGCTCTTTAATGCGGCGCCCCCAGGAGGACCTGGACGCGCTCGCGGTCGAACGCCCCAACCAAATTGGGATAACGGAAGTTGTTGACGATGTGGTGGTACATGACGTGGTAGGCGTCGTTGTTATTGTGCAGGTCGCGCGCAATGGGCTCCTGGTCATCGACCGCGTACAGTACCGGGAAAACGCCGCGCAGGAAATCGAAAAATTCCGGCACCGAGGTGCGCTGAAACGCATTCAGGCACCAGTGATTCAGTTCAAGCACGACCACCGGCTTCGATGCGGCGAGGGTCCCAGCCAAGCCTTCGATAACATTGCGCTCAAAACCTTCGACGTCGATCTTGATAAAGTCTACCTGCACATATCCTGCCTCGCGCAGCCAGCGGTCGCCGGCCGCGATGCTGATTTTCTCGACCGAATGCCCGTCCGATGCGGTTATGTTGTCCGACACAAAGCCGCCGGAGCGGTTGTCCGGCGCGAACGTCAGCTCGAAGGCGCCGTCCTCGCGGCCCAGGCCGAGATTGACCGGCGTGACGTTGGGCAGGTCCGCCGCCGCCAGGTTTTTTCGTAGCAAGGCGTAGGTGCTGGGCGACGGTTCGAAGCTGATCACCCGCTCGGCCAGTTGACCGAACAGCATCGAGGTGCAGCCGACGTTGGCGCCCACGTCGAGTACCGTATCGTGCGGACGCACGAGGGCGCTGAACAGGCGCACGGTGCCCGGTTCGAACACGCCGCGTATATGTTCAAGATAATTGTCGTCCGAGATGACGTTGAAGTTGCGCTCGCCGATACGGGTCTGGACAGTCCGTTCGGCCACATCGCCCGGCTTTTTGTGCAACGACGGACGCACATGGCGCCAACCCCTCTCAAGCAAGGACAGCATATTTTCTCCAGATGCGGCGCGGCCGCTTGCAACGTTAAGCAAATAAAAAGATGGTTACTATATCACGCCCGTCGCCTCTCCTTAAAGGCAGCGCCATGCTGCCTTCCGTCCGTTTTTTGCGCTGCCGGCTGCATGACCGCACAGCAGGCCCAAGTTATAATAGCGATTGCCCCAAAATACTTTAGTTAGCAATCATGCAAGTCATCAACGAGCGTCCCGCAACAGCGCAGACCGCCCCCTCCTTCGTCAATATCGCCGCGTACAAGTTCGTCACCTTCGACGACACCGAAGAGATGCGCCCGCAATACCAGGCCATTTGTCATGAGCTCGGCCTGAAGGGCACGATTCTGTTGACACCGGAAGGGATCAATATGTTCCTGTCCGGCGGGCGCGCCGAGATTGACCGATTTCTGAGCTGGGTGCGCTCGGACGCGCGCTTTGCCGATCTGGAAGTGAAGGAAAGTTTGTCGGAAGAGCAGTCGCACAAGCGCATGCTGGTGAAGATCAAGAAAGAAATCATCACCATGCGCATGCCGCTGATCAAGCCGGAACTGGGACGCGCGCCGGCGGTCAGCCCCACCACGCTCAAGCGCTGGCTCGACCAGGGTCATGACGACAAGGGCAAGCCGGTGGTGATGATGGAAACCCGCAATGCCTTCGAGGTCGACGTGGGCACGTTCGAGAACACGCTCGATTACCGCATCGACAAATTCACCGAATTCCCGGCGGTGGCGGCGGCCCACAAGGATGAGCTCAAAGACAAGACCGTGGTGACCTTTTGCACCGGCGGCATCCGCTGCGAGAAAGCCGCCATCCACATGCAGAATATCGGCTACGACAGCGTCTACCAGCTCGACGGCGGCATTCTCAAGTATTTCGAGGAAGTGGGCGGCGCCCATTACAGCGGCGACTGTTTCGTGTTCGACTACCGCACCGCGCTCAATCCCAAGCTGGAACCGAGCATGACGGTGCAGTGCTTCGCCTGCCGCGCCGTGGTCACGCCGCGCCAGCAGCTCTCGCCCGATTATGTGTACGGGGTGTCGTGCCCGTACTGCATCGGCGACAAAGCCGGCGCGCCGCAGCAGCACCCTTAACGGAAAAAGCCTGCCACCGTTCCCACGTCGGCCGCGCTGAGCGTGCCGGCGGCGGCGCGCAGGCGCAGCATTGCCATCAGGTAGGTATAACGCGCCTGCGCCAGATCGCGCTGGACGCTGGTTAATTGCTGCTGCGCGTTGAGCAAGTCCAGGTTGATGCGTACACCGCCCTTGATGCTCATATCGGTGGCCTTGACCAGCAATTCGGCCGACTTGACGGCCTTGTCGAGCGCCTGAATGCGCGCCACGCTACTCACCACCGTGCTGTGCGCCTTGCGCAGTTCGATGGTGATGCGGTCGGTCTGCACCTGCAGGTCGGCCTTGGCGCGCTCGTACCCGGCCACGGCCTGGCGCGACACGGCGCTGACCTGCCCGCCCTGGTAGATCGGGATGTTCACCTGGACGCCGATGGCGCGGTTCAGGCTGTTTTGCGTGTAGGTGTTGACCGTTTCCGCATCGTTCTTGGAGTACGAGGCGACCAGATCGACGCGCGGAGCGTGGCCGGCACGCGCCTTCTGGATTTCCAGCCGCGCCACCTCCACCGCCAGGGTGCGCGCCTTCAGCACCTCGCTGTTGGCGATGGCGATGGCCTTCCACTCCTCGAAGGTGCTCGGCGAGAGCGGCGCGAAGCGAAACGCAGGATTGATCGTTTGCAGTTTGCCCGGCTCCATCCCGATCACGGTTGCCAGGGTATTGCGGCTGGTGGCCAGATTGTCCTGCGCCTCGAGCACCTGGGCCTCGGCCTGGTCCAGCTTGGCTGCGGTTTCGAGCATATCGGTGCGGGTGCCCTCGCCTTTTTCGAACAGGCGGGCGTTGGCCTTGGCCTGTTCGGCGTACATGTCGCGCTGCGCACTCGACAGGGACACGGCGTCCTCGGCGAGCAAGGCGTCCAGGTAGGCGCTGGCCACGCGCAACACCAGCTCACCGCCTTGCGCCGCGAAAACCGCTTCGCTGGCATCCGCCTGTACCTTGCCCTGGCGATAGCGGGCCAGCCCATCCAGATTGAATAAGGGCTGGCGCAACTGGATCACCGATGACCGGCTGATGTAGCGCGGATGGGTCAGGGTATCGCGGCCCAGCAGATCCTTGCCTTCCAGGTCGACCCGGTTGCGGCTGGCCGAATAGCTGGCGCCCACGCTCGGCAGCAGGTAGGCGCGGCCGAGCACGCGGTTTTCCCTGGCCGACTCGTTCTCGTAAAAATTCATCCGGTAGGTCGGATCGTTGGCCAGCGCGGCCTGATAAGCCTCGTTAAAGCTCACGGCCGACGCCTGGGCGGCGCAGGCCGCCAGCGCCGTGGCCAGCACGGTGCGCAAAAAAATGGTGGTCACGACGGGCTCACTCCTCGGACATGGACGTTTTGGCACGGTCGAAAAGCGGCTTGAGCAGGTAGCTCATCATGCTGCGCTCGCCGGTCTTGACGAACAACTCGACCGGCATGCCGGGACGGATATCCAACTTCTTCGCGACGATCAGTTTGCTGCCTTCCGGGGTCACCCGCGCCTTGATGCGGTAGTAGGCGGCGCCGGTGCGCTCATCGACGGTGCGGTCGGCCGATACCTGGATCACTTCGCCGGGAATGTGCGGGGTACGGTTCGTATTGAAAGCCGAGAAAATCAGCTCGACCGGCAGGCCGGGGTGCACCTTGTCGATCAAATTGACCGCCAGCTGCCCTTCGACGATCAGCGGATCGTTGGCCGGTACCAGGTCCATCAGGCGAAAGCCCGGCGCGACCACGCCGCCGCGGGTGAACACGGCCAGGCCGACCACGGTGCCGTCGACCGGCGCCTTGACTTCGGCATTGGCCAGGTCGTAGTCGAGCGCCGTCATGCGGCTGGCCAGGGCGCCCGCTTCGCGTTCGGCATCGGCCAGCAGGCTGCGCACTTCCTTCTGGTACTCCTGGCCTCGCTGACCACGGCGCAAGTTCATTTCCAGCACTTGGCGCTGGGCGCGGCCAATGTTGCCGATATCTTCAGACAGCATGCCGCTGGTCTGGGCATACATGCGTTCCATCTCCAGCAGGCGGCTGCGCGCCACGTAGCCGTCCTTGCTCAGCTCGCGCATATTATCGAGCTGCTCTTTCAGGATCGCCATTTGCTCCTTCTTGCTGTCGCGCGATTCCTTCAGGCCGGCGGTCTGGCTTTTCAGGCCGGCCACGTTTTCGTCGAGCGCCGCCAATTCGTTTTGCAGTGCCATCTGGCGCGAATGCAGCAACTGGTTTTGCAGCGCGAGCGCGGCCTGCACCTGCGGATCGTTCTTCAGTGCGGCCAGCGCGGGCGGCACGGTCAGGGTGCTCTTGCCGTCGAGCTCGGCTCGCAGACGCGCCTCGGTGGCGCGCACCGCGTAATACTGCACGCGCGTCACGTCAGCCAGCGAGCGCGCCTGGACATCGTTCATGCGCACCAGCACCTGGCCGGCTTTCACATGATCGCCCTCCTTGACCAGGATCTCGCTGACGACGCCGCCGCCAGGATGCTGGACGGTCTTGCGGTTGCCTTCCATGGCCACCGTACCGCTCAGCGGCACGCCCTTGTCGAGCGGCGCGAAGATCGCCCACAGGAGAAAGCCGCCCACCCCGAGCAGGACAATCAGCCAGCCGAGCTTGCTATATGCGCGCTCATCGGTATTCACGGTCAGCGGCGCCACGTCGTGCGCGATCACTTCGCTGACAGGTTCTTTGCGTAACAATTTCATGACAATTCCTGTTAGTTCGACGACGTCGCGTCGGCGCTCTGGACAGCGGCCGCCTGTTGCGCCGCACGCTGGGCCTGCTCGTTCGCCTGTACTTGCCGCTGGGTCGCTTCATTCAGCGCCGCGATGACCTGGCTGGTCGGCCCGAACGCCTGGGCCACGCCGTCGTTCAGCAACAGCAGTTTATTGGTCACGTTCAGCGCACTGGTACGGTGGGTCACCAGCACGATGGTCTTGCCATGCTGGCGCAGATCGTTGACCGCGTGCACCAGCGCGGCTTCGCCAACGTCGTCCAGGTTGGAATTAGGCTCATCGAGCACGATCAGCGACGGGTCGCCGTACATCGCGCGCGCCAGGCCAAGCCGCTGGCGCTGGCCACCCGACAGGCCGGCACCACCATCGCCCAGCAGGGTGTCGTAGCCCTTGGGAAGATGCAAAATCAAGTCGTGCACGCCGGCGCGCTGGGCTGCCAGCACGACCTTGTCCGGGTCAACCTCGCCGAAGCGGGCAATGTTCTCGCTGACCGTGCCGGCGAACAGCTCGATATCCTGCGGAAGATAACCGATGTGGGGGCCCAGTTCGCCCTTGTTCCAGGCGTAGATATCGGCGCCGTCCAGGCGAACCTTGCCGAGGGCGGCCGGCCACACGCCCACCAGCAGGCGTGCCAGGGTCGACTTGCCCGAGCCGCTGGGGCCGATCACGCCCACCACGTCGCCGGGCGCGATGGCGAACGACAGGCCGCGCAGCACCGGCACCGGTGAACCGGGCGGCGCGGCGGTGACGTTCTCCACCACGATCGCACCCTTCGGTTTGGGCAAGGGCATACCGGCCGGCCGGGCTGGATTTTCCGCCAGCAAGGCGGTCAGGCGCACGTAGGCGCTGCGGGTACTGCTCCAGGTTTTCCATACGGCGATCAATTGCTGCACCGGCGCCAAGGCCCGCCCGACCAGGATCGAGGCGGCGATCATCATGCCCGGCGTGATGTGCCCTTCGATCGCCAGCAGGGCGCCATAGCCGAGGATCAGCGATTGCAGCGATACCTGGACGAATTTGGTGATGGCGCCGACGATGCCCGCCTTCTCGCTGGCCTCGGCCTGCAAATGCAGGAACTTGCCATGCAGCTTGAACCAGCGATTCAACAGGTTAGGCAGCATG
This sequence comes from uncultured Oxalobacteraceae bacterium, assembly GCA_946479255.1. The sequence goes on along the minus strand of CAMLFK010000026.1, from coordinate 26,224 downwards.
CCCATCGATTCGATCACTTCGGCGTTGCGCAGGTTGTTGGTGGCCAGGTTGGTGGCGGCGATCGACATCGCGTTCGCTTCCGTCAGCGGGGCCTTGCTGACCTTTTCGTTGATGTAGGCGAGGGCCACCAGAATCAAGGTGCCCACCAGCGCAAAGACACCAAGCGAGGGTTCGAAGAAGAAGATCACGATGAGGTAGACCGGAAACCAGGGCGCGTCGAAAAACGCGAACAGGGCGTTCCCGGTGAGGAACTGGCGCACATTGGTCAGGTCCATCAGCGACTGGCCGGCGTTGCCCCCGGCTTTCTTGAGATTCTGCTCAAACGCGGCGGTGTACACGCGCTTGTTCAGTTCCATGTCGAAGCGCGCGCCCACGCGCACCAGCACAAAGCTGCGCACCAGTTCCAGCACACTCATCAGCAGATAGGCACCGAGCATCATCAAGGTCAGCATCAGCAGGGTGATTTCATTGCGGCTGGCCAGCACGCGGTCGTACACCTGCAGCATGTAGATGGACGGCACCAGCATGAGCAGGTTGCTGATCGCACTGAACACGCCAACCGTGACGAAGGTACTTTTGAAGGAGGCCAGCGCCACTTCAATTTCATTCTTCGGACTAGGTAATTTAATTTTCATTCAATGGAAAAGTCTGGAGTTAAAAGACGAAAGGCGCGCAGATAGCTTACCACCGGCACAGTATCGCTCATTTTCTCATGGAAATGTGACGCACATCACAATTTAACAGACTAAAGTTGCCGCTGGTGGCGCGCGCGCCACAGACCGAGCTTTCCGGCACGAGTGCGCCCTGCCGGACGGGCCAATGAAAAAAGGGCCAGACCGAAGCCTGACCCTTGTCACACGCGGCGGACGCTGTTCTGTCCGCCGTTATCCTTACTGACTGACGATTAGGCCAGGGTCAGGACGTTGGTACCTGCGCCGGTGGCGGTCGACAGATCCACCAGGCCGGTCAGCTTGACGATCATGTCGGTGCCGTTCACGAACGTCTGGGCAGCGCCAGCGGTCGTGTCGTGGCGAACTTCCACCAGGTAGGTGTTGCCATTGAACTGGAACCAGCCGAATGCGCCGTTGACCGAGTGGTCGGCCTGGGTTGCACCGGCCACGACTGCGTTGGCGAAGTCCTGGAACACGGCAGTGCCGGCGTCCAGGGTCGAGATCTTCGCGGAAACGAAGGTTTCGGTGCCCAGGTTGGCAAAGCCAATCTTGTCGCCAGCAGTTGCATCCAGGATGGTGCTGTAGGTGTTCACGTTCGCGCCAGCAGCGGTGATCGTGATGACGTCAGCGCCAGCGCCGGTCGTGATGCTGTTCACGCCAGAGCCCACGGTGACGGTATCGACGTCGGCACCGCCGACGTAGGTGTTGTTGCCGCTGGTGGCGGTGAAGTCGTTGGCGCCATTGCCCAGATTGACCGTGTTGTTACCGCTGGTCAGTTCCACGCTATCAGCATCCTTGCCGGCGGTGATGGTCATGTTGCCCGTAGTGCCGTCGACGCTGTTGGCGCCATCGCCCAGGGTGATGACGTTGTTTTTGCCGTTGCTGGCGATGATGACGTCAGCACCGCTGCCGCCGGTGTAGGTGACGTCGCCACCGGTTGCCGCGCTGAAGGTAACCGTGTTGGCACCCGATGCCGAACCCTTGATCGTGGCAGCAGCAGCCAGTGCACCCGAGGTGAAGGTGAAGCCACCCTTGGTGATGCCCGAAGCGTCCAGCGAGGTCAGCGCGGTATCGGTCGTCGCGGTCAGGGTCAGGCCGGCATTGCCGCTGACGGTGATCGTTTTGGTGTTGGCCGCCAGCAGGGTCAACGTATCGTTGAAGCTGCCGCTTGGGGTCGACTGGGTGTCGGCGACGGTGATGTTGATGGTTTCGACATTGGCGGCGGTGATGCCGGTCGATGCGAATGCCTTAGCACCACCGCTGCCGTCGGTCAGCGCCACGTTCAGCACATCGCTGGCAGCGGCGGTGAACGAGGCGTTGGAGACGGTGTAGGCCGTGCCGGCATCGTTCAGGGTCAGCTTGCCGCCGCTCGACATATTGCTCAGGGTCAGGCCGTTGCCGCCGGAGGTGGTGACATCGTTGAAGTTGCCCAGGGCAGCCAGATCGATGGTGTTGTTGGTTGCCGCGGTCAGCACCAGCTTTTCAAAGCCGGTTACCAGGCTGGCGAAGGTGCCCGAACCCGAAGCGGTGGCCGCTGCGGTAGCAGTGATCGACAGGGTGTCGGTGCCCGTGCCGCCCGAAATTGCAGCCGTTGGCACCAGTGCGCCCAGGGTCAGCGAATCGTCGCCGCCAGCCAGGGAGATCGCCTTGGTCGCGCCGGTTGCCACGGTCACGCTGTCAACGCCAGCGCCGCCGGTGAAGGTAGCCTTGGAAGCGTCAACGGTCACGGTGGAAGTGCCAGTGGTTGCGGCGGTGCTCACGGAGGTGACGGTTGCGCCGCTCAGGTCGGCAGTGATGCCAGCCGAACCGCTCACAACGACAGCTTTCAGACCCGACAGGCCAGCAGTCGAGGTCAGGGTCAGCTTCTTGGTGCCGGCCACGTTCAGGTTCGCCAGCGCGCTATCGGTGATGTTGGCCAGCGTCGAATCGGCGCCGGTGGTGGTCACGTTCAGGGTGGTGTAGATGTCGGCATCGTCCAGGGTGCCGCCGGTCAGGCCATTCACGCTCAGGGCCAGGGTCTTGTTGGTCGCGGTGGTCAGGCCGCCGTTACCGATGATGATGTTGCCCGAACCATTCGCCACGCTCAGGGTGGTCAATGCGTTGTTGTTGACGGTCAGGGTGGTGTAGCTGTCGGCCGTTACCGAGGTGATGGTGCCTGCCTTGGTGTCGCTGCCGTTGTTGACGTCGGTGACGGTGATGGTGTTGGCGGTCACGCCTGCACGGTCCGCCGCAGCGGTGGCGGTGGCGGTGCCGGTGACGCTGACCGACTTGGTCGCTGCGGTGCCGGTAACGGCGACAGCACCGAGGGTCTGGGTGGTATTGACCGCGTTGCTTGCCGTCTGGGTCACGGTGACAGCGCTGCCGCCCTTCACCGTGATGCTGCCAGCTGCAACAGCGCCGCTGATGGTTTTGCTTACCATAACGGTGCCGCTAGGCGCGGTGGTGGTGCCGACGACAACGTCGCCGTCGCCCGAGCCAGTGACGGCCACGTTGACGTCGGTGCCGCCGTTGACGGTGGTGTCGCCGGTGGTGACGCCGGCTGCCTTGACCATCAGCTTGCCAGTGCCGCTGACACCGATCGCGCCGGCAATGACACCAGCAGCATCCAGGTTGACGTCGGTACCGCCGGTCAGGCTGATCGTGCCGGTGGTCACGCCAGCGACATTGGCGGTGACGGTCGAACCGCCACTGATGGAGAACGTGCCGGCGGCCAGTGCCGAATCGGCAGCGGTGACAACGGTGGTGGACTGTGCGACGACGGTTTCGCCGCCGACCGAGTTCACGTTCAGTGCGGTCAGGCCAGTCCAGGCGCTGGTGTCGGCTGCCACGGCGGCGCTTGAGACCAGATTGGCCGTTTCAACGTTCTTGACGATGGTCGAGGCGGTCAGGCTGATTGCAGCGGTCTGTGCCACGCTCAGCTCGTCCTTGCCATTGCCGCCGTCGATGACGTCGAGGGCGCCCAGGGTGGCGCCGCCATTGACACCTTTGGTTGCGTCGAACATGTCGCCGCCGCCGGCGCCGGTGAAGGAAATGCCTTTGTCGATGCCCGAGGTCATGACGTAGGTTTGACCGACGACCGAAGCGTCGACCATGGTTTGCAGGGTGGCGTCGATGTCAGCCTGGACGCCCGACACGGTGGTGTCGGCGGTGACTTTCGACAGCAGCAGACGTGCGGCAGCGGCAGCGGCGTCGCCGGAGTAGGCAGCCAGCTCTTCGCCGGTGCTGATCGAGTCGACAAATGCTTGTGCAACAGCGACTTTGGCAGCAACCACCTTACCGTCCAGGATGCCCTGGTCGGTGGTGTTGGCCATTGCTGCCGAGGTGATGGCCAGCGATGCGTTGGCTTTGGTCAGTTGACCGTTGTTGATGGCGTTAACCCAGAACACCAGACCATCGTAGTCAGGAGCGCGGTTCAGCAGGTTGGTGTAGATGGCGGTCACGAAGGAGATCGTGCTTCCGGTGCCGTACAGGGCAGCCGATTCGGCCGAGCCACTGAAGCTGTTGACCAGTGCCTTCAGGCCGTCGTTGCCGGCGCTGTTGATAGCCAGGTTCAGTTCGGTAACGGTCATTGGCGCTTTCAGAGCGTCCAACTGCTTCGCGAAGTTCTCCAGGCCGAAGGTGTCGGCAGGACGGCCGAAGTACGAAATGTACAGTTGCTGCGCTAACGGTTTGTAATCTGCTACTGCCATGATATTTCCTTTAGAAGGGATGAACTACTTAATTAACCAAATTTCCTGCCATTCTGAGCCCACCTAGCTCTACGCTACCGGGGCTTTTCTGCAGAACTGGGAGTATATTGCCACAGCCCCACCCGAATGTTGTGACCGCCATCACAAACCGCAGACTTTGTGCGCTATTTTTCGATATTTATCGACCGCGCTGCACAAAAAACAATCAGACGATTGCGGCACATCAATTTGAGGGATGCGCGCAGGATTATAAGCGACTTGTAAATTAATTGTAGAGTCATCAATCCGCGCGATAAAAAAACCGCCCTTGCGGGCGGTCTGATTAAATATGGAGATAGTTTTTATACAAATAGCGTTATTTGCGTGACCACGTCGTGATACCGGCCGCGCTAAGCTGGGCATCGCCATTACTTTTGAAGGTATATACGGCTTCGCTGGCATTGGTACCGCCGAGCATGCCGCGCAGGAAAACGCCCTGCGACAGCAGGGAATTCTCCATCAAACCGTTCCGGGTGACGTCGCCTTTCGAGCGCACATCGACCTGGCCCAGGGAATTAATCACGGACAGGCCGGTGGAATATGACTGGGCAGCAAAATCGATATTCAAACTCGCATTTTCTATGCGTGCTGGCAGAGCTTCGCCACCGAGCTTCGTCAGCGTCGCTTCGCCGCCGGTCAAGGCAAACGATGCAGTGCCTTCGCGCGGCATCACAAAGGCTGAGTTATCTGGACGGGCAATCACGTAATTACCATAACGGATTTGAACTTTCTTCCCTTCCGCCTCAATCTTGGCAACCAGGGCGGCATCGACCGGCATGCCGGCGGCGACCGTCTTCCAGCGCCCCCACATGATTTCGTTCTGCACGAACGGCGTTTCCGGCACGGCCGGGACCGGCGCCGGCAGGTCCGGCGTGGGAATGACCACCGGCGGCGGCTGGGTGGTAGGCGCATTGGTCAGCGGCGGAATGGTCTTGGCCGCATCCAGATTCACTTCGGTCAGGGGGGCGGCGCCCGACGTGGCGCCGGTCACCACCTTGCCCACCGGCTCGTCGCCGCGGGCTGGGGCGTTCAGTTCAGGCGCCACCGTGGCGCCCTGCATCAATTGCGGGGCCTGCTCGCCGCGCTGCAGCTGCAGCATGGCGTCGGCGCGGCCGGCAAACAGCTCGCGGCTGGTCACGCCTTCGCAAGGACCGGTCCCTTCGGGGCCGCAGGCGCCGGCAAAACTGCTCATCACCACGCCGCCCGAGACCACCGATACCCAAGAGCTCTGCTGATTGGTATAGACGATGAAGTCGGTGCCGCGCACGCCGATGGCGGCCACCGGGGTGTTGAAACGGAAATTGTGACGCGCGCGCTTGACGCCGTCGCCGGAAATGCTGCGCGCCACACCGCTGAGCAACTCCAGCTTGACCTGGGTGTTGGCCGGATTGGCCGCGTCGATCTTGTAGGCGATCACGCGCGCCTTGCTGTTCGGCCGCAAGATCAGGAAGCCGTCGTCGACGGTCTTCATATAAATATAGCCGTCCGACCCGGTGGAAAGCTCATCGCCCTCCTCGATCGCCTGGTCAACCGCGGCCGGCTTGGCCGACACCTGCGCCTTGCCGATGGCGAAAACCACCTTGCCCGCCTGGCCCGCGACGGCGGCGGCCGACAGCAGCGACAGACCGGTAGCGACTAACAATGCTCGTAACATAGAATTCTCCTTGATCACATTCTGCGCCAGCCCATGGGGGCGAGACTGTGACAACCATCACATTCTACCGGGGAATGCCCGTTTTTTGATCAACTGAATGGTTTCCAAGTGTAATGCGTTGGTTTTGTGCGCGGTTTACCGGCCGGCGCTCGGGAATCATATAAGCAAGATAGTGCAGTAGAGAACAAAACGCTATACTGGGCGCCTCTTCTTTTTGGCGCATGCCTTGGCAGGCACCCGAGCCTGACGACAACCATTAATGAACCGTTCCCCCGCGCTGCGCGCGCTCCCTTCCTCTGCGACCTTGCTGCGCTTTGGCATTTCGGCCGCAGCCATTGCGCTGACGGCGTCGCTGCAGTGGGCCAGCGACCGGGCGCCGGTGCGGGTGGTGGACGAATTGCTGCGCGACCGATTCATCGCCCTGCACGCCAGTGCGGAGCCGGACCAGCGCATCCTGGTGGTCGATATCGATGAGGAAACCCTGGCGCGCTATCCCTGGCCCTGGACCCGCTCGCGCCAGGCCGAACTGGTCGAGCGCCTGGTCGAGCAGGGAGCGCGCGGCGTCGCCCTCGATATCGTGATGTTCAAACCCGGCGAAGCGGCCGGCGACCTGCGCATGGCCATGCTGGCCAGACATGGCCCCGTGGTGCTGGCGCAACTGTTCGATTACCTGAGCGGGCGCGAACAGCTGCGCTCCGGGCAGCTGATCGGCGGCCAGCGCGGCGCGCGCGTGCCCGGCTCGCTCGCCGCCAGCGGCTACCTGGCCAATCACGAGGGCCTGGCGCAGGCCGCCTATGCCGGCAATATCGGCTTCGTTCCCGACCCCGACGGAACGCTGCGGCGCTTGCCGATGACGACGTGGTTTGAAGGCCGCAACTATCCCACCTTGGCCTTAGCGCTGATGCAATGTTGCGGCGGCAAGACCCCCGCTACCGAAGCGCTGCTGCGCCTGCCGTTCAGCCGCAATCTGGACGCCTATACCGGCGTCACGGCCATGGATATCCTTGAGGGGAAATTTGCCCCGGACGAGATCAAGAACAAACTGGTGCTGGTCGGCTCGACCGCCCTGTCCATCGGCGACCGCGTATCGAGCCCCATGGGCGCGAACTCGCCCGGCCTGCTGGTCCACGCCTCGCTGCTGACCACCCTGCTCGACCTGCAGGCCGGCACCGCCCCGGCACCCTGGCCGGGCGCTTGGATCGCGATCGGCTTTTGCCTGCTGGTGACCATGGTCGGGGCCTATACCTTTCCGCGCCTGGCGGCCGCATACAACGTACTGCTGCTGGCGGCCACGGCGGCGCTGTGGCTGCCGCTGGCCTACGCCATCAGCCCGCACGACGCGCATTTTTCCCCCAGCGCGCCGCTGCTGTCGATCCTGTTCCTGCTGGCCGTGTCGGTGCCCTTCCACTGGCAGCTGGTGCAGCAAAAGTCGCGCCGCCTGCTGGGCACCCTGCGCCAATACGTGGCCACCTCGGTGGTGGCCGAACTGCTGCGCAGCGACCTGAAAGACCCGCTGGCGCCGCGCCAGTGCCAGGTCACCACCTTGATCGCCGACATGGAAGGCTATACCACCCAGGTGGAAGCGCTGCCGGTCGAGGACGCCGCACGCCTGACCACCGACTTCCTCGACTGCCTGACCCGTCCGGTGATGGACCACAATGGCACGCTGGACAAATACACCGGCGACGGGCTGGTGGCGTTCTGGGGCGCGCCGCTGCCCAATGCCGCCCACGCCGACCAGGCGCTGGACGCCGCGCGCGACATCCTGCGCGAAGTGGCCCTGCTCAGCCGCATGCGCGAACAGGCCGGCCACCCGCCCCTGCGCGTGCGCATCGGCATCGAAAGCGGCTTGGCGATGGCGGGCGACTACGGCAGTTCGCTGCGCAGCATCTATACGGCCGTGGGCGACAGCGTCAACACCGCCGCGCGGCTGGAACAGGCCGCGCGCGACTGGCCGCACGATGTCATCATCGGCGAAGGCACCGTGCGGCGCGCCACCCGCCATCGCTTCCTGCATCTGGGCGAGAAACTCTTGCGCGGCAAGGAAAAGCCGGTGCAGCTGTATACCCTGGAAACGAGCGCATGACGCGGCGCGCGCGCCTCGTCGGGCTTGTGCTGCTGGCCGCGTGCGCGCTGCCGGCGCGCGCCGCCACGCGCGAGGAAATCGAAGCCCGCTACCTGCAGGCGGTGCAGCTGATGACCGAAGGACGCCATGCCGAAGCCACCCGGGCGTTCGAGCAATTGATCGCGCTGGAACCCCAGCACGCCGGCGCCTGGCTCGAGCTGGCCATCAGCAACTGCACCCTGGGCCACCCTGCAGAGGCGGAAAAGCTGTTTCGCGAGATCGAGGTGCGCTTCGCGCCCTCGGCCGGGATCCTGGACGTGATCGCCACCCACCGGCACACCGGCTGCAAGCCGTGGAGCGCGCGCAGCTACCGCAGCATGTCGGTCAGTTTCGGCAGCGACAGCAACGTCAACCAGGGCGCCAGCAATCCGCTGTTTGTCATCGGCAGCGGGGCCGACCGCATCGAAAGCCTGCTGACCGAGCAATACCTGCCCAAGCACGATAACTATGTGCAAAGTTCGTTCGAATATTTGCGCGAACTGGACCAGCAGGGCAGCACCGTGGTGGCCCAGTTCCGGGTGCGCCGGCACAACCATGTGGTCGAGCAGGATACCAACGCCCTGCTGCTGGGCCTGGACCGCCCTTTCCGTGTTGGCAACTGGACCGGCCACGCCATGTTCAACACCAGCCTGATCAGCCTGGCCGGGTCGCTCTACCAGCGCCAGTTCCAGCTGCAGGCCAGGGTGGCGCCGCCCGTCAAGCTGCCCGAGCACACCGAACTGCTGCTGTCGGCCGCGCTGGGCCGGGTCGGCTATGTCAGCCGCCAGAACTTCAATGCCAACAGCGGTGAAATCAATGCCGTGCTCAATTACCGCGGCGAGCGCAATCAGGCGCAATGGTCGGCCGGCACCCTGATCGAGCATGGCGACAGCGGCCGCCTGGGAGGCGACCGCCATGGCTGGTATGCCAGCATCCAGCTGCAGCACAAATTCGGCAACAGCCTGGGCGCCGAACTGGGCTTGACGCGCCAGGACTGGCGTAGCGCCAGCGCCTATTCGCCCGGCCTGATCGACCTGGTGCGGCACCAGAGCACGCGCCAGCTGCGCGCGGCCCTGGTGCGCCCGCTGACGACCAAGCAGAGCCTGCTGCTGGAGTTGCGCCGCGTCCACAACAAGGAAAACATTTCGCTGTTCCAATATAATAGTGACGTGGTGCAGTTGACCTGGCGCTATAGTGGGTTTTGACATGCGCTGGGAACTGGTACTGTTCGTGATCGGCCTGGTCGGCATACCGCTGGGCTGCCTGCTTCCCCTGAGCCGCCTGCCGCCCTTGCCCAACGATAAACTGCTGCACTTCGTCGCGTTCGGCGGCATGGCCTTGCTGGCGGGGCGCATGATGCACACACCGGCGCGCATCGCCCTGGCGCTGGCGGCGGTACTGCTGGCGAGCTGGATCATCGAACTGTTGCAAAACCTGGTACCGGGGCGCAAATTCTGTTGGCGCGACATGGCGGCCAATGCCGCCGGCGTGCTGTGCGCGGGCGCCTGCCTGGCCGCGTAAAGCGCACCCTACTTTCGCACGGAAACAGACTCAATGACGGATACCCCGAAGAAACGAATTGTCGAGCCTGCCGACGCCGAGGCGGCCCGCGTCATGGCGTCCACGGACGAGGCGGACCTCAAGGCGCAGGTCAATATCCAGGTTCATCTGCGCAAGATTCCGCTGCTGGCCGACTTGAGCGAAGAAGACATGGCGCGCGTCGGCGCCGAACTGCGCGTGCGCGAATACGACAAGCGCGACGTGGTGCTGCAAAAAGGCGGCGTGGGCGACAGTCTGCTGTTCCTGCTGTCGGGCCAACTGCAAGTGATCGACATTACCGAGGACGGCCGCGCGATCGGTCTGCGCATGCTCGCGCCGGGCGACTTCTTCGGCGAAATCGCCGTCATCAACGGCTCGATCCGCTCGGCCTCGGTGGTCGCCCTGACCCCGGTGCTGGTGGCGCTGCTGCCGCGCGCCACCGCGCTGCACCTGTTTTCGCATTCGCCCACAGTGGCCATGCAGGTGCTTAAGTTCCTGGCCGAAAAAGTCCAGCGCGATTCGCAATTCCGCGCCCTGCTCAGCATCCACAATACCTCCAAGCGCATTTATTCCTTTATTGATCTGATTAAGAAAAACGCGCCGGGCGATATCGCCGTGATCGAAAACATGCCGACCCACCAGGACATCGCCAACATGATCAACACCAGCCGCGAAACCGTCACCCGCACCCTGCTCACCCTGGTCCAGCAAGGCATCATCGAAAAGGGCGCCAACCGCCTGATCATCCTCGATCCGGAAGCGCTCAAACGCCTCGCCCAGTCGTAAAATGTGGTGCCCTTGCTGACATCTGGTGACAACTTCGTTATCAAATCGCCTACCGTCCGCATGCTATAATCTGCTCCCTTTTTTGACTGGCGGAGCGCGCTTTCTCGTCCATGATTTCGACCGTTCAGCAGGCCCTCGCATGAGGGCGCCCGCCATGCTTGCGGGCGTGTGGGCATACCGCGGTTTCATCGTCGGCAGCGTTAAACGCGAATTCCAGTCCAAGTACCGAAACTCATTGCTGGGCGCTGCCTGGACCATCCTCAATCCACTGGCGATGATCGTGGTGTACACGATTATTTTCTCGAACGTCATGGGCAGCCGCCTGCCCGGCAATCCGACCGGCTTTGCCTACAGCATCTACTTGTGCGCCGGCATCCTGACCTGGGGCCTGTTCGCCGAGATCACCAGCCGCGGCCAGACCGTGTTCCTGGAACATGCCAACCTGATCAAGAAACTCAGCTTCCCGCGCATCTGCCTGCCCATCATCGTGGTGCTCAACGCCCTGGTCAATTTCGCCATCGTGTTCGGCCTGTTCACGGTGTTCCTGGTCGCGACCGGCAATTTCCCCGGCTGGGCATTCGCCGCCCTGGTGCCGGTTCTGCTGGTGCAGATCCTGTTCGCCATCGGCCTGGGCATGGTGCTGGGCGTACTCAATGTGTTCTTCCGCGACGTCGGCCAGTTTTTCGCCATCCTGCTGCAGTTCTGGTTTTGGTTCACCCCGATCGTGTACGTGCCGACCGCCCTGCCCGCGCCGTTGCAGGACGCGCTGCGCTTTAACCCGATGGCGGCGCTGGTGGCCGCCTACCAGGGCATCGTGCTGCATGGCCAGGCGCCGCATTGGGCCAGCCTGCTGCCGGTGACCGTGTTGGGCCTTCTGGCCTGCGTGCTGGGCATGCGCATGTTCAGGAAGCGCGCCGGCGAAATGGTGGATGAACTCTGATGGGCAGCATCGTCGTCAGCCAGCTTGGCAAAGCCTACAAACAGTACCCGACCCGCTGGTCGCGCCTGGCCGAATGGGTGCTGCCCTTCCGCGGCCCGCGCCACAAGCTCAAATGGGTGATCCGCGACATCAGCTTCCAGCTCGCGCCCGGCGACGCGGTCGGCATCATCGGCATCAACGGGGCCGGTAAGAGCACCCTGCTCAAGCTGATCACCGGGACCACCCAGCCGACCACCGGCCACGTGGCCATCAGCGGCAGCGTGGCCGCGCTGCTGGAACTGGGCATGGGCTTTCACCCCGATTTTTCCGGACGCCAGAACGCCTACATGGCCGGCCAGCTGCTGGGCATGACGGTGGAAGACATCAGCGCGCTGATGCCCGAGATCGAAGCCTTTGCCGACATCGGCGACTATATCGACCAGCCGGTGCGGGTCTACTCGTCCGGCATGCAGATGCGCCTGGCCTTCAGCGTGGCCACCGTGCGCCGGCCGGACGTGCTGATCGTCGACGAAGCGCTGTCGGTGGGCGACGCCTTTTTCCAGCACAAGAGCTTCGAGCGCATCCGCCAGTTCCGCAAGGAGGGCACGACGCTGCTGATCGTCAGCCACGACCGCGCCGCCATCCAGTCCATCTGCGACCGCGCCATCCTGCTCGACAGCGGCCGCCTGGCCCAGGAAGGCACGCCGGAACAAGTCATGGACTATTACAACGCCCTGCTGGCCGAACGCGACTGCACCCGGGTCGAGCAGGTGGTGACCGAGGCCGGCCGGGTGGCCACCAGTTCCGGCACCGGCGAAGCGACCGTGACCGGCATCGTGCTCGAAGGGCCCAATGGCGAGCCGCTCGACACGGTCAACGTCGGCACCGCCGTCACCTTGGCGGTCAAGGTGCGGGTCAAGCGCCCGGTGGCGCGGCTGGTACTGGGCTATATGATCAAGGACCGTCTGGGCCAGCAGATGTTCGGCACCAATACCCACCACATGGGCGGCGCCTTGAGCGACCTGGCGGCGGGAGCCGAAGCCGAGTTCCGCTTCAGCTTTCCGCTCAACCTGGGACCGGGCAGCTATTCGGTCACCACGGCGCTGACCAGCAGCGAGACCCACCTGGCCGACAACTACGAATGGCGCGACCTGGCCTTCATGTTTACTGTGATGAACCTGACCCGCAAGGAATTCGTCGGTTCCAGCTGGATGGAACCGAATGTGGAGATTCGCCGATGAACGACAATTTTTACAAGGCATTCGAAGACCGCTACCGCGGCAGCCGCGAAGAAATCGCGGCGCGCCTGCGCGTCTACCAGCCCTTCCTGGCGCCGCTGTCGGCCAGCACTCCCGCGCGCGCGCTCGACCTGGGCTGCGGGCGCGGCGAGTTCCTCGAACTGCTGGCGTCCGCCGGCTTCGACGCGAGCGGCGTGGACCTCGACGACGGCATGCTGGCCGCCTGCCGCGAGCGCGGCCTGGCGGTGCAGACCGGCGACGCCTTGAGCGCGCTGCGCGAACTGCCCGACGACAGCCTGGCGCTGGTCTCGGCCTTCCACCTGGTCGAGCACCTGCCTTTCGAACTGGTGCAGGACCTGATAGGCCAGGCCTTGCGCGTGCTGCGCCCCGGCGGGCTGCTGATCATGGAAACGCCCAACCCGGAAAACCTCTCGGTGGGCGCGTCCAGCTTTTACCTGGACCCCTCGCACAAGCAGCCGATTCCGCCCACGCTGCTCGACTTCGTGGCCGGCTATGCGGGCTTCGCGCGTCACAAGGTGGTGCGCCTGCAAGAAAACGAACGCGCCCGCAGCGGCGCGCGCCCGCGCCTGATCGACGTCCTCGAAGGCACCAGCGCCGACTACGCCGTGGTGGCCCAGAAGGCCGCGCCGGCGCCTGTCATGGCATTGCTGGACGCGCCGTTCGAAGCCAGCTACGGCATCACATTGGGCACCCTGGCCGAACGCTACGACGACGAAGCCGAGCGGGTGCGCTCGCTGGACCGCCAGGCCGACCTGGCTTACGCCCAGCAACTGGTAGCCCACCAGAACGCCGAACTGCGCCACGCGGTCGACGTGGCCGTGGCCGACATGGGCGCGCAACTGAGCGCCGCGCTGGGACAACTGGCCCAGCGCAGCGCCGAGCACGAAAACACCATCGCCCGCCACGAGCAACTGCTGGCCGAACAAAGCCGCCTGAACGCCGAGTACCGCCAGCGCATCATCGACCTGATGTCGAGCACTTCGTGGAAGGTGACGGAGCCGCTGCGCTGGGTGAGCGGGCAGATGATCCGCACCCGCGCCATGGTGCGCGAGCGGCGCGTGCTGTCCGCCTTCAAGCACCGCGCCAAGCCGCTGCTGCTCACTGCCATGCGCGCCGCCCTGCGCCGCCCGAAGGTCAAGAACGCCCTGCGCGCCGTGCTGCGCCGCTTTCCCGGCCTGCAGGCACGCCTGTACGGCGTGCTCACGCGCGACACGGTGCAGGCAGCGGCCGAGGTGGCGCCGCAGCAGTACGGCGCGCTGTCGCCGCGTGCCATGCGCATCTTTGAACAATTAAAACAAGAGCTCGACGCAAGGAACAAGAACTGATGCGTATCGTGATCGACCTGCAGGGCGCCCAGTCGGAAAGCCGCTTCCGCGGCGTCGGCCGCTACTCCCTGGCACTGGCGCTGGGCATGGCGCGCAACGCCGAAGGCCATGAAATCTGGCTGGTGTTAAATGCCGCGCTGGGTGCGGCCATCGAAGAACTGCGCAGCGCCTTTGCGCACCTGGTCCCCCCCGAGCGTATCCGCGTGTTCGACGCCGCCATTCCGGTGGCCGAACTGGGCGGTGCCAACGGTCCGCGCGCGCGCGCCAGTGAACTGATGCGCGAACACTTCATCGCCCAGCTCGAACCGGACGCGGTGGTCGTCACCAGCCTGTTCGAAGGCTTCGTCGACGATTCGGTGACCTCGGTGGGCGCCTTCGCCGGCGCGGACAAGACCGCGGTCATCCTGTACGACCTGATCCCCCTGCTCAATCCCGACGCCTATCTCGCCGGGCCCGGCCAGCGCGCCTACTACGAACGCAAGATCGCCTCGCTCAAGCGCGCCGGCCTGCTGCTGTCGATCTCCGATTATTCGCGCCGGGAAGCCATCGACACCTTGCAACTGGACCCCGAGCACGTGGTCGCCATCTCGACCGCCGTGGACGGCAGCTTTTATCCAGCCACACCCGACGCCGGCGAACTGGCCGCGCTGCATCAGCGCCTGGGCGTGACGCGCGAGCTCTTGATGTACGCACCGGGCGGCTTTGACGCGCGAAAGAACATCGATGGCCTGATCAGCGCTTTTGCCCAGCTGCCGCCGGACATGCGCGCGGCGCACCAGCTTCTGATCGCCAGCAAACTGGGCGACAACGACCGTGCCGGCTTGACGTCGCACGCGCGCCGCGCCGGTCTGCGGCCTGACGAACTGATCCTGACCGGCTACCTGTCGGACGCCGAACTGATCGCCCTGTACCGCAGCGTGGCGCTGTTCGTGTTCCCCTCACGTCACGAAGGCTTCGGCCTGCCGGCGCTGGAAGCCATGGCCTGCGGCGCGCTGGTGATCGGCGCCGACAACACCAGCATCCCCGAAGTGATCGGCAGCCCGGATGCCCTGTTCGAGACTGGCTCGGTGGCCGCCATGAGCGCCAAGATCGCCCAGGTGCTGGGCGACGCCCAGCTGCGCGAACGCCTGCGCGCGCTGGGCGCCGAACAAGCCACGCGTTTTTCGTGGGACCAGACCGCCCGGCGCGCCCTGCGCGCGCTTGAAGCGCGCTTTACCCCGGTTCAGCATGCCGCCGCCTCGCCGGCCGAACCGCAGCGCGGACCGCGCAAACCGCGCCTGGCCCACGTGTGCCCGCTGCCGCCCGAGCGTACCGGCATCGCCGACTATGCGGTGATGCTGCTGCCCGAGCTGATGCGCTGGTACGAGATCGACCTGGTGCTCGACCAGGCCAGCGTGATCCTGCCGGAAGAACTGAAGGGCCTGGCGCAGCGCACCCCGGCCTGGTTCGCCGAACATGCGCGCGAGTTCGACCAGATCCTCTACCAGTTCGGCAACAGCCCCTTCCACAGCTACATGCTGCCGCTGCTGGAACAGCATCCCGGCGTGCTGGTGATGCACGACTTCTTCATGAGCGGCCTGCTGTCGCACGAACAGATGACCGGCGCCAAGCCGGGCATCTGGAGCCAGGCCCTGTACCACTCGCACGGCTACGCCGCGCTGCTGGAAAGCCAGGCACCGGACGGCGTCGAAGCCGCCAAGGACCGCTACCCCTGCAACCTGGCGATCCTGGAGGGAGCGACCCGCGTGATCGCCCATTCGCGCCACGCGCTCGGCATGGCGCACGAATGGTATGGCGAGGCGGCCGGGCATAACTGGAACGTGGCGCCGCTGCTGCGCGCCGTGCCCAAGCACCCCGACCGCGCCGCGGCCCGCGCCGAAGCGCGCGCAGCGCTCGGCATCGCACCCGACACCCTGCTGTTCTGCAGCTACGGCTTCATCGCCCCGACCAAGCTGACCATGGAGCTGGTCCAGGCCTGGATCGATTCGAAGCTGCACGGCGACACCCAGTGCGAGCTGGTGCTGGTGGGCGCCAACCATGGCGGCGACTATGGCCTGCGCCTGGTCGAGGCGATCAAGGCGGCCGGCAGCGGCAAGCGCATCCGCATCGCCGGCTGGAGCGACGACAAGACTTATCACCAGTACCTGGCCGCGGCCGACGTCAGCGTGCAGCTGCGCAGCGTGTCGCGCGGCGAGACCTCGGGCGCCGTGATGGACTCGATGAGCTACAGCCTGCCGGTGATCATCAACGGCAACGGCGCCATGGCCGAGCTGCCGGACGACGTCGTATGGAAGGTGCCGGATGCCTTCACCATTTCGGAACTGTCCGCCGCGCTCGAAGCGCTGCGCGCCGATGCCGGCTTGCGGCGCGACCTGGGCGCGCGTGCGCTCGAACGCATCCTGACCGTGCACAGCCCGCGCTACTGCGCGCAGGAATATACGCTGGCGATGGACCAGGCCGCGCGCGAAGCGCCGTTCGGCCGGCGCGCCCTGCTGCGCGCGGTGGCCGCCGTGCCCGAGCTGCCGAGCGATGAACAGAGCCTGCAGCAGCTGGCCTGGAGCATCGCGCGCCAGCCCGACCGGCTGGCGCCGCGCCAGTTGCTGGTGGACGTGACCCAGATCGCCCGCCACGATTTGAAGACCGGGATCGAGCGCGTGGTGCGCACCCAGCTGCTGGAACTGCTCAAGCTGCGCATTCCCGGCTGGCGCATCGAACCGGTGTACCTCACCGACGAAGGCGGCAGCTGGCACTGCCGCTACGCCCAGAACTATACCTACGGCCTGTTGGGCATCGCCGGCCAGGCCGCCGATCCGGTGGCCGACGTGAACAGCGGCGATATCTACTACAGCGCCGACTTTGCGCCGGCCAGCGTGCTGCACGCCGCCAGCGCCGGCGTGTATGCGCACTGGCGCCGGCGCGGCGTGTCCGTCAACTTCGTGCTGTACGACCTGCTGCCGGTGCTGCGCCCGGAATTTTTCCCGGCCCACGCCGACATCACCCACGCCGCCTGGCTCGAATGCGTCGCCGACCAGGCCGACCGCCTGATTCCGATTTCCGAAGCGGTGGCGCAAGAGATGCTGGTGTGGCTGCGCGAGCACCGCCCCCAGCAGAAGCGCACCATGCGCATCAAGTCGCTGCATCTGGGCGCCGACATCAGCCAGGCCCCGCCCGAGCAAAACCCCGGCGCCTATCCGGAACTGGCGGCAATCACAGCGCGCCCGAGCTTCCTGATGGTCGGCACGATCGAACCTCGCAAGGGCCACCTGCAGGCGCTCGATGCGTTCGAGCAGCTGTGGCGCGAAGGCAGCGATGTTCACCTGGTCATTGTCGGCAACGAAGGCTGGAAGCCATTGGCCGACAGCGAGCGGCGCACCATCCCCGGGATCGTGCGGCGCCTGACAAGCCATCCGGAACTGGGCAAGCGCCTGTTCTGGCTGCGCGGGATCGACGATGAGTATCTGCAGCAGGTCTACCTGGCCAGCACCTGCCTGCTGTACCTGAGCGAGGCCGAAGGTTTTGGCTTGCCGCTGATCGAAGCGGCGCGCTACGGCGTGCCGATCATCGCGCGCGATGTGCCGGTGTTCCGCGAAGTGGCGCGCGAGCATGCGCACTATTTCGATGGACTGGCAGCGGGCGACCTGGCGCGCGCGGTGCTGGAGTGGCTGGCGCTCGAACGCGCCGGCAAGGCGCCGCCCTCGGCCGAGATGCCGTGGCTCAGCTGGAAGGACAATGCGGCCGAGCTGCTGGCGATCCTGCATGGCTTGCGCGATGAACACCGCTGGCCGCCAGCCGCCTAGTGTCCTGAGTTGGAAGTTCGTTGCTTATAAATGTTCCGAAATCGCCGGGAGGCAAGGAACAAAAGCGGAGCAAGGCGCCGCCTTGCGAGCATTTTTGACGCAGCATCGCGGGGATTCTCGGAATAGCGCGCGCATGCGCGCGCGCAACGAACTTTTAACTCAGGACACTAGCCAGGGCCGAAGAGAAGCCTATTGCCGCACCGTGAGCACCGGCGCGGCCGGATCGCTGACGTCGAGCGTGAACAGATATTCGGCGCGCGCCGGCACGTTCAGCTTGAGGGGGGCGCCCACCGATTCCAGCTTGCGCGGCTGGTTCATGGCCATCGCGGCCTCGTCGGGCATGCCGCCGAAATCGATTGCCGTGAAGTCCTCCGAGCCGATCTTGAACTCGTGGCTGCCGCGCTCGAGCATGACTCTGGCGGAGAACACCTTGCGGGCGCCGGCTTTCAGCGGCGTGCTCACGTTCCACTGATTCATGCTGCCGCGCAGGTAGGCCGCCGTGCTGGCGAAAGGCGACAGCGGCGTCGGCGGCGGCGCCACAGGCGTAATCGTCACCTTGGAAAACAGGATGTTGCGCACGCGCCCGCTGTCCAGGCTGAAACTGGTGCAGCCGCGCGCGGCATCGCAGTTGAAGTCGAGTTTGCCGATCGGGAAGCCGCCATGGAAGGAGGTCGGCGACACCAGATCGAGCGCCAGTTCGCCGCGAGGATGATTCAACATCAGCTTGCCATCCTTCTGTTTGAGCGTGTACAGCACGTTGAGCTCATCGCTGTAGAAGATGCCCTCGCGCGCGCTCAGCTCGGCCGCGCTCAGCACGGTCCGCGTGATCCGCCTGGCAGCCTGGCCGCGGCCATTCTGATGCAGTGTGCCGCCCGCCACGACAGCGTCGGCGCCGGCGCCGGGCGCATCGAAACTGAACTGGGCATCGACCACCTTGTAAAAAAATGTGCGCTCGCCGGAAGCGAACACGGGGACCTTGTCCTGCCCGGTCGCCTGCGCCATCAGTTGCCCGTTTTCCTTGGTGAAGGTGATCACGAAACTTGGAGAGAGCGCGAAGTCGCCCACGAAGGCGTCCAGTTTGGCTGGGTCGAGCTTGATTTCGACCGGCTGTGCTTTCGGCCCGGCGCTGGCCACCGGCAGCGGATCGAGCGTCTGGCCCAGCATGATGTCGGCCACCTGGTGCGACAATTTTCCCGGATCAAGGTCGCCCGCGTTCGACAAGATCACGACCGACAGGCGCTGCTTGGGAAAGCGGACGATATTGGAACGGAAGCCGGCGTCGGCGCCGCCGTGCCCGACCACGTCGGCGCCACGGTAGCGGCCCATCGCCAGCCCGCCGCCGTAGGCGAGTTCGTGTCCGTTGATCAGGCGGCCCTTGGTCTGCATTTGCGCGAGCACTTCCTTGCCGCCCACCTTGCCGTCGTAAAAGTTCTGGTCCCACAGCGCCAGGTCGTCCACGGTGGTGAACAGGCTGGTGGCGCCGACGTTTGAATACGACAGCGCAATGTATTCGTAGTTGCCGGACTGTGCCTTGGCATACGAAGAAGCGCGGCCGTTCACCAGCACCTGGTAGTCGTCGTGGAAGTGGGTGTTTTTCATGCCGAGCGGATCGAATATGCGCTCCTTGCTGAACTCGGGCAAAGATTTTCCGGAGACGCGCTTGACGATCAGGCCGAGCAAGGTATAGCCGGTGTTGCAGTACAGGTGAGCCTTGCCTGGAGCGAAATTCAATTGCTTCTGCGAGCGCACCAGTCGCATGATGTCGTCTTCGGTGATCACGTCCTCCAGGCGCCAGCCGGCCAGCGCCAGCAAGTTCCACTGGTCGCGCAGGCCGCTGCTGTGGTGGATCAGGTGGCGAATCTTGATGGCCGCGCCGAAGTCGGGCATGTCTGGAATGTACTTGCGCACGTCGTCGTCCAGGCTCAGCTTGCCGTCCTGGGCCAGCAGGTAGATCGCGAAGGCGGTGAACTGTTTCGACACCGAGGCCACGTGGAACACCGTGGAAGCCTGATTGGGGGCGGCGCGCTCGATGTCGGCCATGCCATAGGCGCCGCGCTGCACCACCTTGCCGTCCTGAATCACTGCCAGCACCGCCCCGGGGGACGTCGGCTTGTTCCACTCCGAGAACAGCGCGTCGATCCTGGGGTCGGCCGCGGCGGCGGCGGAGTACATCAGCAGGCAAGCTGCGGAGAGCGCGGCGGCGAGACGGTTCATGGCAATCCGGGTAGTTAACCAAAAACCATCTTATCCCATTGCAATATCTATTAGTAAATTAATTGATACATATGTTCCACTTGACGCCGATAGGCGGAACCTCAGTGCAGGGCGGGCGTGATGGTATCGATGTACAGGACGGCGTCGTAGACCGCTGCCGGGATCATGCGCACTGGCGAAACGCCGAATTCCCGCGCTGCGATCGGTTCGAACATCCACGAGGTCGCGGGCGAGGCTTTGGCGCCGCTGAAGTCGACCAGCGAGTAACGCAAGCCGCCGTTGGCGAGCACGCCATCGAGGCTGCCGGCTTGCGGTACCGGCACCACTTGCGGTCTGCCGAAATTGTCCGCGTGAACGCCGCGCCCCATGTACAGGCCGATGGTGTACATCTCGGCCTTGCGCTGCGCCGCCAGCTGCCCGCCCATGCTTGTCACGCCCGGCACGTAGGGGTGTGCGTAACCGATGTGCCCATTGTGCGCCCAAACGATGACCTTGCGCGTGGGGTAGCGCCGGTCGAGCGCGAAGTTGAGGTTATCGGCCATGCCGGCCTCGCGCAGCGCGCTCCCGGCGGTGACGTCGCTTGACGCGAGCTGCCGGACATACAGCATGCGCGAGCGCAACGCCTGGCGCTGGAATTCGATCTCGGCCCCTGTGCGTCCCGCCAGCGCCGCCATGGCCTGGGTGTAGTACGCCAGCAGAGGCTGGGCCGCTTCGGCCGTCAGGCGCTTGTCATTGCCCAGTTGTGCGTCGTAGCCCGCGAGCTGGTCTCCCAGCGCGGCCGGCAGCAAGGGGCGCAGGGCGGCGCCGGTGGCCAAGCCGGTCGGCCAGCTCAGTTGGGTATCGAAGCCGGCCAGCGTCAGCGGGGAGGCGGTCTTGCGCGCCGCTTCCAGGTAGCTGAACAGCGTTCCCACTTCGGGGGTATGCCACTGCCACATCATGCAGCGCTTGTGCACCTCGTATGCAGGGGCGGTGCCGACCATGCGCTCGGCCTGGTCGCAATCGGACATCGAACTCTCGACCGCAATGACGTCGAAGCCCATCTCTTGATGCAAGAACTTTATCAGCCGGACCTTCATCCAGTTCATTTCCGCCGCGCCGTGGCTGCTTTCGCCCAGCTGAACGATGCGCTTGCCGGCCAGCAGCGGTTTGAGAAATTGCAGGTCGCTGAAGTCGTCGCTGAACAGTGAACGGATTGGATGGCGCCGGGCCTGGACGTCGGCGCGCCATGCCGGTGCGATGTCCGGCATATCCGCGCCGGCAAGGCGCAGCGCGGCGTCGTCCTGCAGCTTTTGCGAGGGGACCGGCCGTGGCGGAGATAGCGGCGGCGCGGGTGGCGCAAGCGCGGCCACCGTCACCGATTCGTCGACTTTTATGTCGAGGCTGTCGAACCACGCTGCGCCGCTGCCATACATGGCGAACCCCATGACCAGATTGACCGCGTTGGCGGGTACGGGTACTGCCAGTTCAAAACGCTTCCAGTCGGCGCTGCCGGCGGGAGCGGTCTGACCGTCGGAATATTGCCCGAGGGTTGAGGACTCGTCCATTACGCGGACAAACAGGCCAGCGGCACCGTCGGCCTCCCTGGTGCGAATGCGCCCGGACAGGATGAGCCGGTGTCCGGCGGCACTGCCGGCCTTCACCATCTGGACCAGTCCCACGTTATGCGCGATCGCTTCGCGCCTTTGCAGGTGCACCGCGCAGGCTTGCGGGCACTCGGTGCGCACCTCGTAGCCATTACCGTCCACGATCCATCCGGCCGGCTTGCCGCTGGCGGGATCGGTTTGCTGAAACGACAGGTTGGCCAGCATCGGAGGATCTGCCGCCAGCGCGGTGGAGGCAAACATGCCCATCAATATCACAAGCAGTCGTGTCATCATCTGTCTTTCTCACATGCCCTTGAAGCGATACTGGTAACGTTGGCTCACCGGCAAGCGCATTGGGTGTCCGCGCAAGGTAATCCACAAAGCCCCATCCTCGTCGTACTGTGCCGAGACGATGCGTTTGACCGCGACCATGTAGCTGCGATGCACCTGCCAGAAGGCCTGCTCGTCGAGCGCATCGCAGAGTTCCTTGAGCGAGGTGCGGATATGGGCTTCGATCTTGTCGGTGACAACCCGGGTGTATTTGGCGTCGGAACAAAAATAGATCACGTCGGCCAGGTCGATGAAATGGATCGCCTGGCCCACCGAGGCCTGTAGCCACGCCGGCGCGGGTGGTGCCTTGCGCGTGACGCGGGCAAGGTCGGGCGGCACCGTGTGCAGCTTTTCCCGCACCCGCGCCACAGTGCGCGCCAGCCGTTCTGTGGTGGCCGGTTTCAGCACGTAGTCGAGCGCACCCTCATCGAACGCCGCGACCGCATGCTCGTCATAGGCAGTCACGAACACCACGTGGGTACGCCGGCCGAAGATGCGCGCCAGTTCGATGCCGTCCAGCCCGGGCATGCGGATGTCGAGAAAGGCCACGTCGGGCGCCAGCTCCTGGCCCAGCTTGAGCGCCTCGATGCCATCGGCCGCCTCGCCTATCACCTGCGCTTCGGGCCACAACTGGCACAGCGACTCGCGCAGTTGGGCGCGCAGCAGCGGTTCGTCGTCGGCGATCAGGATGCGCGGGCAGCGTTCGTTCGGTTCCATCGGTTCAGGCTTTCATGGTCAGGGGCAGGTGCAGCGCCGCCTCGGTGAGGTTGGCGGCGTTGCGTTCGAGGCTGAATCGGGCAGCGCCGCCGAACATCGTGGCGAGCCGCTCACGCAGGTTGCGCAGGCCGACGCCGCGGCCGAGCACCAGGCCCGCTGTCAGGCCGGCGCCGTCGTCGCTGACGCTCACGCGCAGTATGCCCTCCGCGGCTTGAACGCGCACATGGATGTGCACCGCGCCAGGCTGAGGTTCCAGGCCGTGCCGCACCGCGTTCTCGACCAGCGAGAGCAGCATCAAAGGGGGCAGCGCGGCATCGGCCAGCGCCTCCGGGCAATCGATTTCGTAGCTCAGGCGCGTGCCAAAGCGGATCGCCATCAGCGCCAGGTAGTGCTCGGCCAATGCGCATTCGCGCCCGGCACTCGAGGTCTCGGCGCGCATGTCGGGCAAGGCCGTTTGCAGGTAGCAGATCAGGTGGTCGAGCATGTCGACCGCCTTGTCGGGATCGTGGCGCGCGAGGTAACGCGCATTGGCCAGCGTGTTGTACAGGAAGTGCGGTTCGACCTGGGCCTGCAAAGCCTTCAGTTCGGCCGCCAACGCGGCCTGGCGCAGGCCGGCCAGGTGCAGCACCCGGTCCTGGCGCTGCGCCTGCGAGAGCGGCAAGGCAAGCACGAGCAGGCCGAAGCCGAGTGCCGCGCTGAGCGCCTGCAAGTCGCCGAGGGCGGGCAGGCCGAAAGCGCCGGCCCAGCGCAAGTACAGCCAACGCGCAAGGATGGCGCCCAGCGCCAGCGACACCAGCAGCAAGACCCAGGCGCCACGCCAGCCGAGCTTCTCACGCAGCAGCGATGTCCCGCCCATCAGGACGGCGGCCGACAACAGCACCGGCAACAGCACGATGCCGAACAGGCCGAGCCAGGCGTAGGCCTGCCAGTGCCAGGCCAGCGCGGCGAAAGCGGCCAGCAGGGCGGCGCCGGCACCCGCCTCGCGCCGGCTGCAGCCGAACACGCGCCACAAGGCCGCGTGCGGTGCGTGCGCGGCCAAGGTCACAGGGCCGGCTGGGTTGGCAGTGGCTGGGCGCCGGGCATGACGTCGACCGGCACGTCCTTGCCCACCACGTCAAACTTCAGCGCGTCCAGCCACACCTGGCCGGTGCCGCTGTTGATCACGCCGAACCTCATCGCGTGGGCAGCGGCCGGGACGTCCAGCACCACACTGCGCTCCTGCCAGCCGGAACTGCCCTTGATCGGTTTGTCGGCGCTGTTATAAAACGCGACGTTGTTTTTGTCGGGCGAATCGACGGCCATCCACAAACCGGCCCAGCCGCTCACGTCACGGGTCTTGACGCGCGCGCTGAAGCGCACCCGCTTGCCGGCATAGTTCTGAGCCGAGATGACCTGCGTTAGCGAGGCCCAGCCTCTGGCGTCGCCCTGCACATAGCGCAGGAACTTCGCATTGCGCACACCGTCGACGTCGGCCGTGTCGATGCCGGCGGTGTAGTTCTGAGGCGTATCGCCGGCCATGACCCAGGGTGCGGGCAGCTTGGGCGGCGTTTCGGCCAGGGCCAGCAGGGCGAAGGCGGCCAGCGCGGCCGTCACGATGAAGCGTGGTTTCATGCTTGTCTCCTGGAAGATGACGGGATGTCAGGACGGTACTGTGCCCGAAGCGGCCGGCCGGCGGGAACGCATGCGACGAACGCGGCAATGCGCGGACAAGTGCGCGCGCTTTGGGTTTAAGGTACTGATGACCGGGCCACAATGCACATCTGGTACGGCCGCCGGTCCCTGCCGATAAAGGCATCGTACGAACGGCAGCTTGCCGCCACCGCCTGCATGCCGTAATTGGCCAGCACGGCCTGCGCCGCTTGCAGCACCTTGGGCTGGCTTGCGCCGGCATCCTGCACCATCACGTACAGCGGCCCGCTGCGCTGGCGCACCATCTCGCGCATGCGCTCGACGTAAGCGTCGGACTCAGGAAAGCCCCGTCCCAGCGAGACGAACGCCAGCTCGGCTGGGAAGAACGGCACCATCCAGCTCATTGGCGGATCGCCATGCACCGTGAAGACCATCGACTGACGCGGCTGCGCGATGTGCGGCACCACCGCACGGAACGGTTCGCGCGTCCACTTGACGCGATCCCATTTGGCGAACGGGAAGATCGCGACCAGCGCCAGCCCCACCAGAGCCGCGCCCACGCGGCGCGCCGGGGCCGCCGGCATCAGCTGGTGAAGCAGCAGCCAAAGCACCAGGGGCGCCAGCAGTTCGAGCGGCACCAGGTAGCGGTAGATGCCGAACATATTCATCCACAACAAATAGGCCAAAGCAAAGAACAGCAGTATGAAGCGCGGCTCGCCGCGCATCGGCGTCACCGTGCCGCGCGCCGCCAAGGCCATGCGCAGCTGGCGCACCAGCAGCGCTAAAAAAAGTGCATAGACGATCGGCCAGATCAGCGGGGTCAGCTTAATTTCGATCACGCGGCGCGGATCGAGGGTGAAGATGAAGGGCCACAGCAGCTTTTCGCTCCAGCCCTTGGGAATCCAGCCGGTGTCGCCGATGCGGATCGGCTCGGCCAGGGCCCCCTGAAAGATGTGATTAAACTGCGGGAACATCGGGTTGCCGAACACCTGCCACATCTTCCACCACCAGAAGCCGGCGCTGGCGGCCATCCCGGCCAGCACGGCGCAGCCGAACAGGAAGGCGGCGCGCACCCTCAGCCAGAAAGGCTGGGTGAGCGTCAGCAGCGCCAGGCACATGGGCAGTGCGTAGATAGCGTTGGTCAGTTTGAGTCCGGTGCCCACGCCCGCCACCAGGCCGGCGGCCAGCAGCCGCGCCACCGGCGGCGATTCCCAGCGCGACAGCAGCAGCCAGAGCGCGGACAGCATGAACAGCGCGGTCAGGTTGTCGCCCATGGTGTTGCCCAGCTCGGCCAGGAAGCCCGGGGCCAGGGAACCGGCCAGCGCCAGCATCAAGGGCAGCCGTACCGCCCCTTGCGGGAGAACCAGGCGGGCAATGGCCAGCACGAGGATGAAGTTCAGGCCATGCAGCACGCCCATGGCAAAACCGGTGGCCGGCGCCGGCAGCACGCTGTTCAAGCCGTGGTACAGCAGGTCGATGGCGGGATTGAAGTAGCCTTGCCACTGCCCGGGCGCGAGGTCGTAGCCGATCTTGCCGTTCAAGAGAGCGTAGGGATTGTAGCGGTGGTAGTTGAGCAGGTCCCAGTTGGCGTCCTGCCCCAGGCGCAGCGACAGCAGGCCGAAGAACAGCGGCACCATCCACAGCATGCGTGCGCGCACCTCGGGCCGGGCGAGCGCGGCCCAGGCGGCCTCGATTACGCGAACGAACTTGGTCATGTGGAAGTCGGCAGGGAAATCGGTTGAGAGAACGGCGCATGCAAAAACGGCGCGATAAATCGCGCCGTCTTCAATTATACATTCCGCCTGGAAATATACCGCCGCCCGCTCAGACGGTCCGGCACTTCAGTTCTTTGGCAAACCACCCAGCAAGGCTGCGACCTTTTGCTTGGACTGCTTTTGCGGCACGCCGTCGGCGCTTGCCACCGGCTTGGCGGTGACGCTCGGCTCATAAGGCTTGAGGAACCACGGGT
>CAMLFK010000025.1 GCA_946479255.1 uncultured Oxalobacteraceae bacterium | reverse complement strand
GGATGGGCACCAAGGCGACCCAGCACTTCCATCCCGAATGGCATCCGCAGCTCGAAAGCCTGGCCGACCGCGACGGCGTAATGAACCTCGACGCGCGCAAGACCACCCACCCGATCCAGACCCCGGTGCTGACCGAAGCGCAGGCCGCCAGCGCCTTCGACGCCATCACCTATGTGAAGGGGCAGGGCTTCCTGCGCATGCTCGAAGCCTACCTGGGCGAAGCGCAGTTCCGAAAAGGCATCCGCGCCTACATGGTGCGCCACCAGTACTCCAACACCACCAGCGCCGACCTGTGGCGCGCGCTGGAAAAGGCCTCCGGCAAACCGGTCGAAAAGGTCGCCTCCGACTGGACCACCCAGCCGGGCTTCCCGCTGATTTCCGTGACCCAAAGCTGCGTGGCCGGCCAGCGCAAGGTGACGCTGAGCCAGGAACAGTTCCGCCTCGACGAACCGGCCACGGATAAGCTTTTGTGGAGCGTGCCGGTGCAGATCGGCGTGGCCGGCGCCAAGCCGCGCACCGTGCTGCTGGCGAACCAGTCGATGAGCTTCACCCAGCCCGGCTGCGCCGGCGCGCTGGTGGTCGACCCGGGCAGCGTCGGCTTCTATCGCGTGCATTACGACGCGGCCAGCTTCAGCGCACTGGCCGCCAAGGCGGCCGGCCTGCACGAGACCACCCGCCTCAAGCTGCAGAGCGACGCCTGGGCCATGGTGCAAAGCCAGCGCATGGAGCTGCCCGCTTACCTGAAGCTGGTGTCCCAGTACGCCAACGAGCCGCGCCTGGCGGTATGGCAGTCAATCCTCGGCAATCTCGGCACCCTCGACGACCTGGCCAAAGGCGAGCCCGAAGCGGCGCTGATCAAACGCTTCATCCTGAACCTGGCGGGCCCGAAGTTCGCCCTCCTGGGCTGGGACGAAAAGCCAGGCGACACGGTCGAAGAGCGCCTGCTGCGCGCCAAGCTGGCAGGTGCGCTGGCCGATGCCGGCGACGCAGCCGTGATTGCCGAAGCACGCGCGCGCTTCGCCCGCTACCTGCAAGACCCGGCCAGCGTCAGCGTCTCGATGCTCGACGCCGTCGCCGGCATCGCCGGCCGCCATGCCGACGCGGCCACCCACGCGGCGCTGACCCAGCGCACCCTGAAGGCCGAAGGCAGCGAAGAACGCATGCGCTTCCTGCGCGCCCTCGCGCGCGCCAGCGATCCCAAGCTGGCCGAGAGCACGCTGGCGCTGGCAAGCAGCAAGGAACTGCCGCCATCGGTCACCGCACGCGTGTTGCCCTGGGTGGCCAACGCCGGCCACATCGACCAGGCATGGAATTACGCCGTGGCGCATCGCGAAGCGCTGCTCAAGGACCAGGACTCCATCAAGCGCGGGAGCTATTTCCCCAACGTGATCGGCAGTTCATCGAACCCGGCCGACGCCGAGCGCCTGGAAGCGTTCGTGAAAGCGCATTTCAGCGACGACCAGCAGGCCGAGGCCAAGCAGGCCGCCAATGGCATCCGCACACGGGCCGCGCTCAAGGCGCGCCTGCTGCCGCAGCTGCGCGCCGCCTTACAGTAAGAATTTTTAAAGTACCTATTCTCAAGCCACAAGCTGAAGGAGTGACCATGAAAAAACGCTGGAGCTTACCCGCTACCGCATTGACCCTCGCCCTGTGCGGGGGAGCCACTATCAGTACCCCGCTGGCCGCCCAGGACGCACCACGTCCGGCCCCGGCATCGACCCTGGCGCCGCTGCCGGGCGACGACTTTTTCGCCTACGCCAACCGCGACTGGCTGGCCACCTCCACCATCCCGCCCGACCGCAGCAGCTGGGGCGCCTTCGCCGCAATCGCCGAGAGCACCAACGAGCGCATCGTCAAGCTGATCGAGGAAGCCGCCGCCAAGCCGGCCACCGCGGGCGATGCCCGCCAGGTGGCCGACTACTACCGCGCCTTCATGGACGAAGCGGCCATCGAACAGCAGGGCAGTGCGCCACTCAAGCCGCTGCTGGCCAAGGTGGCCGCGATCAAGGACAAGGCCGCACTGACGCGCGCATTGGGTGCCTCGCTGCGGGCCGATGTCGACCCGCTCAACGCCACCGATTTCTACACCCGCAACCTGTTCGGGCTGTGGGTGTCCAAAGGCCTGAGCGAGCCCGCGCGCAACCTGCCATACCTGCTGCAGGGCGGCCTGGGCATGCCGGACCGCGCCTATTACCTGACCGACAGTGCGCGCATGCAGGAACTGCGCACGGCCTACCGCCAGCACATCGCCACCATGTTCAAGCTGGCTGGCCTGATTGACGCCGAAGCCCGCGCCACCCGCGTGTTCGAGCTGGAGACGGCGCTGGCCCGCGCCCACGCCAGCCGTGAAGAGTCGGCCGACGTCCAGAAGGCCAACAACGTCTGGACCGTGCAGGATTTTTCCCGCAACGCGCCCGGCATGGACTGGAAAACCTTCTTCGCCAGCGCGGGCTTGAAAGGCGCCGGCAAATTCATCGTCTGGCATCCGGGGGCTGTGAAGGGCGCGGCGGCGCTGGTTGAGTCCACGCCACTGGCGGCATGGCGCGACTACCTGGCCTTCCACCAGATCGCCCACTTCGCCCAAGTGCTGCCGAAGGCTTTTGCCGATGAAGACTTCGCATTCAACAGCAAAAAGTTGTCCGGCACGCCCGAACAGGCGGTTCGCTGGAAGCGCGCGCTGGCCGCCACCAACAACGCGCTCGACGATGCTGTCGGCCAGATGTACGTGCAGCGCTACTTCCCGGCCGAGCAAAAGGCCAAGGTCCAGCAGATGGTGGCCAACATCATTGCCGCTTTCGGGCGCCGGGTAGATAAGCTGGACTGGATGGCGCCCGCCACCCGCGCCCACGCCAGGGAAAAGTTGCGCACCCTGTATGTGGGCGTGGGCTACCCGGACCACTGGACTTCCTACGCGGGGCTCAAGGTAACGCCGTCTGACGCCTTCGGCAACAAGCTGCGCGCCGAACAGCACGCGTATGCGCGCGCGCTGGCCAAGCTGCGCAAAAAGCCCGACAACACCGAATGGGCGATGCCGCCGCACCTGGTCAACGCGGTCAACCTGCCGCTGCAAAACGCGATGAACTTCCCGGCCGCGATCCTGCAGCCGCCGTTCTACGACGCCAATGGGACGGACGCCGCCAATTACGGCGCGATCGGCTCTATTATCGGCCACGAGATCAGCCACAGCTTCGACGACCAGGGCGCGCAGTTCGACGCCACAGGACGTTTGCGCGACTGGTGGACCAAGGAAGATATGAATCACTTCAAGGCCGCTGCGGCCAAACTGGTGGCCCAGTACTCCGCTTACAAGCCATTCCCCGACCTGGCCGTCAATGGCCAGCTGACCCTGAGCGAAAACCTGGCCGACCTGGCCGGCGTGTCGGCCTCGCTCGACGCCTATCACGCCAGCATCGAAAAACCCGTGTCGCCGGAGATGGACCAGGCGTTCTTCATGGGCTACGCGACTGCATGGCAAAGCAAGGTGCGCGAGCCGGCGCTGCGCCAGCGCATCCTGACCGACGGCCACGCACCGGCCGAATACCGCACGGCGATCGTGCGTAATCTGGATGCGTGGTACACGGCCTTCGGCGTCAAGCCGGGGCAGAAGCTGTACCTGAAACCGGAGGAAAGGGTGAAGGTCTGGTGAAGCACATGATTGAAGATATCGACGCGATCACGCGGCGCACGCTGAGCCACTACGAGCGCAATGCCGAGCAGTTTTTTCACGGCACCATCGATCACGACGTCAGCCAGAACATCGCGGCCTTGCTCGATGCGATCGAGGCGCCGGCGCCGTACACCATCCTGGACGTGGGCTGCGGTCCGGGGCGCGACCTCAAGGCCTTCGCGGCGATGGGGCACCGCGCCATCGGCGTCGATGGTGCGGCGCATTTTGTCGAGATGGCGCGCGCCTACAGCGGCTGCGAAGTGTGGCAGCAGGACTTCGTGCACCTCGATTTGCCGGCTTCGCTGTTCGACGGTGTGTTCGCCAACGCCGTGCTGTTTCATGTGCCCAGCGTAGCGCTGCCCAAGGTGCTGGCCGATCTGTTCGCAGCGCTCAAGCCGGGTGGGGTGCTGTTCAGCTCCAATCCACGCGGCAACAACCAGGAGGGTTGGAATGGCGAGCGCTACGGCAGTTATCACGATTACGCGCGCTGGGAACAGTTCATGACCACGGCTGGATTTGTTCCGCTGCATCATTATTACCGCCCTCCAGGCTTGCCGCGCGAACAGCAGCCCTGGCTGGCCAGCGTGTGGCGCAAGCCAATGGAGGCCGTGGGTTAATTAGCGAACAGAACCATTTAACAGTGTGGAATAAAGTGTGTACACGCAATCAATTGCGAATATGTAGCGCGAACCAGCAAGACGGCCCGCGCCGTGATTTGTCACTCACCAAAGAGGTAATGCTATGAATGAAGACCAAATCAAAGGCAAGGCAAAAGATATCGGCGGCAAGATTCAGGAAGAAGTCGGTAAGGCAGTCGGCAGCAGCGAGCAGCAGGCCAAGGGCTTGAGCAAGCAGGTCGAAGGCAAGGTCCAGGAAAAAGCCGGCGACCTGAAGGAAGACCTGAAGGATAGTATCGATCGCGGTAATCGCTGATACAGGTAGCTGCTTGCAGTAAGCAAGAACCCGGCCGTGTGCCGGGTTTTTTCTTGATGGTCGTCGAACGATGGCCAGCGGCACCGAAGTGCCGCTGCATAGCTCCGGTTTAGAGCTGTCCCCTCGACACACACTCTGCGTAGCAAGCGTTCATGGTTTGGGTATAGGCTTGTCCATAAGCCGCATTCGCGGCCTGCTGGATTTGTGAGAAACAATAATCTCGGGCTGGGCCGGGAGCCATTTGCAGGCATTGATTCATCATTTGGTTACCGGTAGCTGTAGCGGCAGCTTGCCCGGCCGCGGCGGCTTTCGCCGGGCAGGCATCAGTGCAAGTAGAAGCTTGGACCGGAGCGGCAAGCATCACGGCCAGAGCGGAAGCGAATGCGAACGATTTGAATGAGTTGTGGGAAAACATTTTCATTAGGTTTGTCCTAGGTAGGTTAAAGAACACGGCTACTGCATTGTTGCCCCAGCGCTCCCGGGCAGCAGGGACAAGCACTCCCGCTCGACTATCTCGGTGTGGAAATTCGGTTGAATACACATACCGCGCATTGATAGAGAACTTGATTCTTAAGTCATTTTTCGTATATCCATATGTATAACATTATTTTTCTCTCATGTTTTTATGTTTTTTTGTTTTGCCGCCAGAATTTCACGTAATGAGGGGCGAGCCAATGTGCGCCTCCGAACAGATCACTGTAGAGTAGAGCGGTATGCTGGACTCAGGACATGGCCATTGGGGCCTGTGCAACGACTGCAACGACAAGGAGTCCACCATGAACAAGAATCAGATCAACGGCAAACTGCAAGATATCGGCGGCAAAATTCAGGAAGAGGCTGGCAAGCTGGTCGGCAATCCTGACCAGCAGGTCAAGGGCTTGCAGAATCAGGTGGAAGGGAAGACCCAGGAGAAACTGGGTGATGTGCAGGAGAAGCTGAAGGATTCGTTGAACTAAAAAGCACCACCTCCGCTGTCATTCCGGGCAATGCCCGGAATAACGGAATAATGCTACTTCCCCGGTTGAAGATGCCGCCGGAAGAACGCCTCAATCGTCCCATACACATGCCGCTGTCCCGCCCTCGATGAAATGCCGTGCTTCGCGCCCGGATAAGTCATCAGCTCAAACGCAATCCCCTTGTTGACCATCGCATCGATCAGCCGCGTGCTGTTGGTGAACAGGACGTTATCGTCCGCCATGCCGTGAATCAGCAGCAGCGGCGACTTCATCCCGTCCAGGTGGGCGAACACGCCGCTTTGCTCGTACGCTTTCGCATCCGATTTTGGCGTCGCACCCACATAACGCTCGGTGTAGTGAGTGTCGTACAGCGCCCAGTCGGTCACCGGCGCCACCGACACGCCGGCGGCGATTTTGTCCGATGCCGCAGCCAGCAAGCGCAAGGTCATGAAGCCGCCATAGCTCCAGCCGAACACGCCGATGCGCTTGGGATCGACAAAACTTTGCTGCGCCAGCCAGTCGATCCCCGTCACCTGGTCTTCCACTTCGACCTTGCCCAGCTGTCCGTAAAGGGCGTCCGTGAACGGGCGCTCGCGCCGCCATGAGCCGCGGTTGTCCAGCCTGAACACCACATAGCCCTGTTGTGCCATGTACTGCTCGAAGGGGTTGCCCCATTTGCGCCCGACGTGCTGGGCATGTGGCCCGCCATAAGTCCACAGGAACACCGGGTAGCGCTTGGCCGCGTCAAAACCGGCCGGCTTGATCATCGAGTAGTGCAGGGTCTGGCCATCCTTGGCCTTGAGCGTGCCGTAGGTGACCGGCAGATGGCTGTCGAGGTGCTTGGAATACGGATGTTCTGCGTCGAGCGCGTTCTGCGCAATCCAGCTGACCATGGCGCCATCGGCGCGCCGTACCGATACCTGCGGCGGCGTGGCGGGATTGGAGTAGGTGTCTACCCAGGTCTGCCCACTGCGGGCGAACGAGGCTTCGTGCCAGCCGTCGCCCGTGCTGATGCGCTGCGGCTTGTCGGCCGTGCTGCCGTCAAGGCGCACCGCGTACACCTGCTTGTCGATCACCGCGTCGCGATTGGAGGCGATGAAGACACGCCCGCCTTTCTGGTCTACCGCCAGCAGGTTGTCGACACCCCATTCGCCGCGCGTGAGTGGACGCAGGAGTTTACCGTCCATGTCGTACAGGTAGAGATGATTGCGCCCGCTGCGTTCGGACGCCCAGATGAACTGGCGGGTACCCGGCAGCACGCGCAGGTCGTCATGAATGCTGACCCAGGTCCTGGAGGTTTCGCTCAAGAGGGTGCGCTGTGCCAGTGTCTTGACGTCGACGGCGATCAGGTCAAGCCGTTTCTGGTCGCGCGACTGCAGTTGCACCATCACCTCGCTGCTGTCGGCGCTCCAGTCGGCGCGCACCATGTAGATGTCCTTATTGGCGCCGAGTTCCAGCTTTTGCGTGGCACCCGTACTAGGTGAGACGATGCGCAGTTCGACCAGCACGTTGGGGGCGCCGGCGGCCGGATAGCGCTGTTCGATGACGTCGGTGCGGTCGGCCTGGATTTCGAAGCGCTTCACCACCGGCACCGGCGCCTCGTCGTAGCGTTTGTAGGCGATCGCGGAATCGTCCGGCGCCCAGTAGTAGCCGGTGGTCTGGCCCATTTCTTCCTGCGCCACGAATTCGGCTTCGCCGTTGAAGACCGTGCCGCCGCCATCGGTGGTGAGCTGCTTTTCCGCGCCGGTGGTCAGGTCGATCACGTACAGGTTTTGCTTGCGCACGAAGGAGAGGTAGCGGCCTTTGGGCGAGATCTTGGGATCGGCCACATTGCCGCTGGCGACCTTTCGCGCTTTACTCGGATTGGCCGCGTCGACCAGGTACAGGTCGCCGGCCAGCGGCACCAATAGCTGCTTGCCGTCGGGCGACCAGTTGTAATTGAGGATGCCGGACAGGCTGGCGGTGCGGGTGCGCTCGCGCCGGGCCTTTTCTTCGAGCGACAGTACTTCATTGGGCACCAGCGCCTTGGAGTCGACCAGCAGGGCGCTGCGTTTATTGCGCAGATTGTATTCCCACAGGTCGAGCTGGAACTGGTTGTCGGCGCGGCTGCGCAGGTAGGTGACGCGTTCGCCGTCGGGCGAAAGGCGCAGGGTGCGCACGGCTGGTCCCGCCAACGCCGGGTCGGCGTGGATGCGGTCCAGTGTCAGGCGTTCCGCGGTTGCGGGGGCGCTCGACAGTGCGGCTAACAGGCATAAAAGAAAGCGCATGAATGGTCTCTTGTGGAGTGGTGAAAAATAATCAGTGTTGCAGGCGAGCTCGCGCCAGCTTGTGCAGCGACAAGCATAGCAGTACGGCGGCGATCGTCAGCCCGAGTATCAGGCCGATCCAGTAGCCGGTGGCGGCCATCGGCACGCTGGGCCCGAACGGCAGCCAGTTGGGCGCGGTGCCGAGGATGAAGCCGATCGGCAGCGAGACGCCCCAGAAGGCCAGCAGCTGGATCTGCATCGGCGAGCGCGTGACCTTGTAGCCGCGGATGGCGGAGGATGCGGCCACCTGGGCTGCGTCGGACAGCTGGAACACGGCGGCCAGCAGCAGCAGGTGGGCGGTCAGTTCCTGCACCGCCGCATCCGACGTGTAGACGCGCGCGATCTGCCAGCGGAAGGCCGCCATGAACAGCGCCGACACCACGCCGAAGGCCAGCGACATGCGCACGCCGGTCCAGGCCACGAAGCGGGCGCGCTCCGGATTGCCTTCACCCAGCGCCTGGCCCACGCGGCTGATCAGGGCGATGCCGAAGCTGAGCGGGACCATGAAGGTCAGCGACGAGAAATTGAGGGCGATCTGGTTGGCGGAGACCTGCACCACGCCGAAGGGGGCCAGCAGCAGGCTGACCGCCCCAAAAGCCGAGACTTCGGCAAAGTAGGTCACGCCGATCGGAACGCCGAGGCGCAGCATGCTGGCGATTTCGGGCCAGTGCGGCCATTCCCAGCGCGTGAAAGGGTCGGTCGCGCGGTACACCGGCGCGTAGCGGATCCAGGCCAGCATGGCGCCCAGCATCAGCCACATGCCCAGCGCGGTGGAGACCGCGCAGCCGACCGCGCCCAGCTTCGGGCTACCCCAGTTGCCGAACACCAGCAGCCAGTTCATGGCGATGTTAAACAGCAGGCCGAAGATGGCGATCACCATGACCGGCTTGGTTTCGTTGAGGCTGGTGGTGTAGCCATACAGCGCGCGGTAGCAGCCGAAGGCCGGCATGCCCAGGCTGATCACGTGCAGGAACATCGAGGCATTGGCGGCGACCGGCGCGGTGAGGCCGATGTGGTCGAACACCAGGGTGCACAGATTGCAGAAGAGGGCGGCGAGCAGTCCCACGCCCAGGCCCTTCCACATCGACTGGCGCACCGAATGGGCAATGCGCTCGGTACGCCCGGCGCCGACGTCGTGGGCGACCACGGTGTTTATCGCCATCATGATGCCCATGACGGTCACCAGGATGATGATCCAGACCGAGGCGCCCAGCGATACCGCGGCCAGTTCGTCGGCGCTGACGTGGCCGGTCATGGCGACGTCGGCGGCGCCCATGCCGACCGTGGCGGCCTGGCCGATCAGCACCGGCCAGGCCAGTTGCCAGAGGGCGGCGATTTCAGCGCGCACCGGCGTCGCGGTCGAAGAGTGGGAAGTCATGGGCGGTGCATCAGAGCAAAACGACAATTCTACTGATGTTTGGGCGCCCACGGCGGCGCGGCCGTAGCCATTTGTTACACATCCGTGTCACCGCGAACACGGCCGGCTGCGTTTTATCTTTACGGCACTGTCCCAATCACACTCAAAGGAATTCGTCATGTTGAAGCGTCCACTTACATTCGTCCTGCTGGCGGGGGCATCCTGGCTGGCCCAGTCCGCCGTTGCGGGGGAGCTGACCCTGTTTTCGCGGCCCGACTTCCGCGGGCGCGATGTGACCGTGGAGCGCAGTGTGCGCGACCTGAACCGGATCGGCTTCAATGACCGGGCTTCCAGCCTGGTGGTGCGCTCGGGCCGCTGGCAGGTGTGCGAGCACGCCAACTTCCAGGGACAGTGCGTGGTGCTGGAGCCGGGCGAATACCGCGACTTGCGCCGCCTTGGCGACCAGGTGTCGTCGGTGCGCGAGGTGGATGAGCGCCGCGGCGGCTGGCACGACGATGGACGGGACGGCCGCAGGGATGACAATCGCGGCGACAAGCGCTACGATCGGAACGGGCCCGCCGTGGAACTGTTCCGCAAGGCCGAGTTCCGCGACGACCGGCGCGACCTGAACCTGAACGAGCTGCGCGACTTCGGGGCGATCGGCTTCCATGACCGCACCCAGTCGATGATCATCCACGAAGGACGCTGGGAATTCTGCGAACACGCCGACTTCCGCGGGCAGTGCCAGGTGTACGGCCCAGGCCGCTATGCCCACCTGGGCCACATGAGCAGCAAGTTCTCGTCGGCGCGCCGGGTGCGCTGAGCCAGCCCGGTTCAGCGTCCGCCGGCCGGCCGTGGCGGCAGGCTGGATAGATAGTAGTGCAGGGCGCGCACGTCGGTGTCGGTCATCTGTGCCAGCGAGCCGAACGGCATCACCCGGCTGATCGGGGTGCCGTCCGGCCGCGTGCCGCGCTGGAACATGGCCTTGAACACTTCCGGCGTCGGATAGCGCGGCATGGCGCTGCCGGGGCCGGGCGTGAGATTGGCCGGAGAAGGCCACTCGGGCGGCGAGCCGGGAATGCGTCCGCCGGAAAAGCCGGGGCCGTGGCAGCTGATGCAGCTGCTGGCCACATATGCGCCATAGGGCAGCGACACGGCTGGGGCCAGCGGCGGGGCCGGCGGCAGGCTGTGGTCGATGATCTCGGCGGCATCGCGCACCATGCCGAAGGCGTACATCACCTGCACCGCGATCGGCAGCTCGACCACGGCGGTGCGCCCGGATACCGGTGCCAGCGTGTGGATGTAGGCAATCAGCGAGGCCAGGTCGTCGTCCGGCATGCGGTTGAAGTCTTCGCTGGGCATGATCATCACTGGCGTGCGGTCCGGCTTGACGCCGTGGCGCAGGGTGCGCACCCAGTCCTCGGTGCGGTAGCCGGCGGTAACGCTGTTGGCGCCGGCGGTGATGTTGGGCGAGACCACCAGCATGTTGCGGCTACGAATGACTTCCTTGCCCGCTCCGTTGGCGCCGTGGCAATCGGCGCAGCCGCGCGTGCTGAACAGGTAGCGCCCTTGTTCGATGTGCATCGCATCCGCGGTCACGGCCAACGGCGCGACCGCGATGTCGATCTTGCGGGTGACCTTACGCTTGGCCAAGAACTGGCCCGCCCAGACCGTCAGCAGGGCCAATATGGCCAGCGCCACCAGGGCGCCGCCGGTGTACTTCATCCATTTACTCATACGAGTTCTCCTGCTCGACATGCGCCACGCGAAGCGTGCGCGCTTTGCGCGCTGAGCGCAGTAGGATGGTGGAAACCGTGGTGGAAACCGGACCGGGAGTGCCGTTCGTGGGAACCAGGGACTACTACCGCATACTCGGCGTCGACAAAAACGCATCGGGGCATGACATCAAGAAGGCGTACCGCAAGCTGATCCGCAAGTACCATCCGGATGTGAGCAAGGCGCCTGACGCCGACCAAAAAACCAAGGAAATCAACGAAGCCTACGAGGTGCTGGGCGACGCTGAAAAGCGCGCCGCCTACGACGCGCCCGCGCGCGCTCCCGAGGGCCACGCCTTCCGTCCGCCGCCCGGCTGGCGCGCCCAGCACGCGTCCGACCTGGGCGACGCATTTGGTGGCGTCGGCAGCGGCGGCGACGATTTTTTCTCCGACCTGTTCGCCCATGTGGGGCGGCGCCGCGCCGCACCTGGCCGGCGCCCGATGCGCGGCGACGACATCCACGCCACCATGATGGTCGACCTGCAGGATGCTTTCCACGGCACCACGCGCACCATCAGCCTGCAGGTGCCGCACGCTGAGCCCAACGGCCACGTGGTGCTGCGCGAACGCAGCCTGTCCGTGCGCATTCCCGAAGGCGTGGTGCCGGGCCAGCAACTGCGCCTGGCAGGCCAGGGTCAGCCCGGTGTGGCCGGCGGGCCGCCCGGCGACCTGTTTCTGGAAATCCAGTTCCAACCCGACCCGCGCTACCGCATCGAGGGCCGCGATGTGTACGAGAACGTGCCGGTGGCGCCCTGGGAAGCGGCGCTGGGCGCACACATCGAGGTGCCCACGCCGGCCGGCCCGGTGGAAGTGAGCGTGCCGGCCGATTCGCAGAGCGGACGCAAGCTGCGCCTGAAAGGGCGCGGCCTTCCCGGCACCCCACCCGGCGACCTCTACCTGATCCTCGAAGTGGTGCTGCCGCCGGCCCGCAGCGACAAGGCCCGCGACCTGTACAAGGCCATGGCGCGCGACCTGGCCTTCAACCCGCGCGCAGGCGGCCATGCATGAGCGGGCCGCTGCCAGCGTGCGCTGGCCGGCCCCTGGGCTGATACTGCAGCTGGTTTGAGAAGGCATGAAATCCTCCTGTGCGGGAAGCTTTGACTATGCTACTGGGCTGCAGCGACTTGTTGATGCATAACAAGTGGGAGCCATGGAAAGGCACCGCAAGCGGGAGCCGTGCTGGTGCGCGCCACGCTGCGGCAGGCGGTTCTACAATGGCCAGTGACTTACCGTTCAACTAACGATGTAGGAGCTTATATGCAAGCAGAAGGCGGAGTACAAGCAGACTTGTCGCTGCGCGGCAAGCGGGTGGCCGTGCTGATGACCGATGGCGTGGAACAGATCGAGTACACCTCGCCGCGCAGTTATCTGGAAGAGCACGGCGCAACTGTGGTCTTGCTGGCGCCCAAGAACGCGGGCGAACAGGTGCAAGGCTTTAACCACACGGACAAGGCCGATAGCTTCGATGTGGAAATGAACGTGCGTGACGCCAATCCGCGCGACTTCGACGCCCTGGTCTTGCCGGGCGGAGTGACCAATCCGGACCAGTTGCGCCTGAGTCCGGAATCGATCAATTTCATCCGCGAATTCGCCACCGAAGAAAAGCCCATCGGCGCTATCTGCCACGGTCCCTGGACCCTGATCGATGCCGGCGTGGCGACATCGAAGCACATGACCAGCTGGCCCAGCCTGAAGGCCGACCTGGTCAATGCCGGGGCCGAATGGACCGACGAGGAAGTGGTAATCGATGGCATGCTCGTGACCAGCCGCAAGCCTGGCGACTTGCCGGCCTTCAACGAAGCGCTGGCCAAGGAAATTTCGGTCAACGCACAGGAGGCCGACCTCGGTCCGTCTTCCTGAGAAAGGAAAACCGTGTCGTTCGGCCGCTGTTGCTTGTTGGATACAGCGGTAAATCCGCATGAATGGCGCATATAATCGTTCAGACGGCTACTAGCAGAAGTACCTCATGTCCGATAAGCAAAACAGCGATTTGACCATTGGTGTCTTGTCGCCCAATCTGGGCGGCTTTTACTTTGGCGACATCATGACGGCCTTGCATCGCCACGCGCGCACGGCGGGCATGTGCCTGCTGTCGATTCGCGCCGGCCAGCGCAGCCCCGTTTCGCTGCCGCTGGCGCATGAGCTGGTCGATGGCTGGATCATCGTGCCCGGCTGCCTCACGCCCATCCAGCTCGACCTGCTCATTGCCGACGGCAAGCCGGTGGTCAGCATCGAGCGCGACGCCGGCCACCCCGGCGCGTC
The DNA here is from genome assembly GCA_946479255.1 of uncultured Oxalobacteraceae bacterium. The sequence goes on along the minus strand of CAMLFK010000025.1, from coordinate 19,726 downwards.
CACCGGCCAGGACACGGATCGCCAGGCCAGCCTGGCCATCGGGATGCTCCGCAGCCAGCTGGGGGAGCGGGGCGAGCGCGTCGTGCCGGACCATTCCGGCACCGCAAGCGGCCACGCCGGCTTCGGCGATGCCGACCACGCCGCCGCGATCGGCTTTGAACTGAGCAAAGACCTGATCGGGGCCGACGCCGGCAAGGTGCTCGAACGCATGCGTTTGCTGGCGCCTTCCCTGGAATGGGCCTGCATCGGGCAATGGAGCAATTTCGCTGCACACACCGACCGGCTGACAATCGACCACGTGCTGGACCTGAAGAATGCCGGTTCCGATTCGCCAGGCTTGCTGGGCAGCGAGATAGCGATCAGCGCTTTTCCGCCGCCGCCAGGCCGGCCTGGCGCTGGCCGCTTTACCACCGTGGTTCCGATCCTGCTCGCGCACAAATGGACGGTGCTGGCCGTGACCGGCATACAGCGCAGCGACGAGGACGTCGCGCGCTATCCCATGCTGATGCACTACATCGACCTGCTGAGCCAGGCCATGGAACGCTCGCTGACCGACGAGGAAACCCGCGCCAGCGCCGAGCGCCTGCGCACCCAGTCGCTGGAGCAAAGCAAGGCCAGCCTGATCGAGATGAATGAAAAACTGTCGCTGGCGCATGAGCAGCTGGTGCAGTCCGAAAAGCTGGCCTCGATCGGCCAGCTGGCGGCCGGCGTGGCGCACGAGATCAATAATCCGATCGGCTACATCTCGTCCAATTTCGGCACCCTGGAGGGGTATCTGGAAGACGTGTTCGAAGTACTGGACGCCTACCGCGAGGCCGAGCCCTTGATCGGCGCGCCCGCCGCCAAGCGCCTGTCCGCCCTGCGCGGCGAGCTGGAGCTGGACATGCTCAAGGAAGACATCCCGGCCTTGATGGGGGAGTGCAAGGAAGGCATTTCGCGGGTGCGCAAGATCGTCGAGGACCTCAAGAATTTCTCGCGTTCCGACGACCAGGACGAATGGCAATGGGCCGACCTGCACAAAGGCATCGATTCGACCTTGAACGTCATTAACAACGAAATCAAGTTCAAGGCGGACGTGGTGCGTAATTACGGCGTGTTGCCGAACGTGGAGTGCCTGCCGTCGCAGATTAACCAGGTGGTGATGAACCTCGTGATCAATGCCGTGCACGCGTTCAAGGAAGAGCGCGGCCGGATCGTCATCAGCACCGGCGCCCTGGACGAGCAGGTGTGGATCGAAGTGGCCGACAATGGCTGTGGCATTCCGCAAAAAAACCTGATGCGTATTTTCGATCCATTCTTTACGACCAAACCGATTGGCAAAGGCACCGGGCTGGGCCTGTCGATTTCTTATGGCATTATTCAGCGGCACAATGGCCAAATCACGGTTCATAGCGAAATCGACAAGGGCACGACCTTTCGCATCGCGCTGCCCATCGACCATGCGGCAGCGCCCTAGCGTGCGCCGGCGGCTGCCGCACCATTACTGAAGGCGAATCATCATGGCCATGCAGTTCGAAGATTTCGAATTTTTCGCGGCGGATCCCCAGCCCGCCGCTCCCGTCACGCACGAGCTTGCCTCGCCCCTCGTGCGGCTGCAATACCTGGTCGACAATACGCCCGCGATTATCTATTGCACTGTGCCGAGCGGCGACTTCAAGATGACCTTCGTCAGCAATAACGCGCAGCACGTGCTGGGTTACCGGCCGGAAGACATGGTGGCCGATCCCAACTTCTGGTTCGACCATATCCACCCGGACGATGCGCCGCAGATCTTTTCCAGTCTCGCGCTGGTATTCGTCGAAGGCCAGCGTGCCTACGAGTACCGCTTCCGCGCGGCCGACGGCAGCTACCTGTGGATGCACGACACATTGCGCCTGATCCGCGACGACAGCGGCGCGCCGCTTGAGGTAATCGGCTCGCTGACCGACATTACCGAACGCAAGCGCATGGAAGAAGCCCTGCATACCAAGGGCGAGGAGCAGCGATCGCTGATCACGCGCCTGCAGGAAGCCCACGACCAGCTGCTGCAATCGGAGAAGATGGCCTCGATCGGCCAGTTGGCCGCCGGCATTGCGCACGAGATCAACAACCCGGTCGGCTTCGTCAACTCGAACATGAGTACCTTGCAGAACTACGTCGCCACCCTGTTCGGCGTGTTGCAGCGCTACGAGAAGGTTATCGCCGGCAAGGCGCCGCAACTCAATTCCGAAGTGGCGGAGATCCGCGAAGATGCCGACCTGGAGTTCCTGCAAGAAGATGTGACGGCGCTGGTGCGCGAATCGATGGATGGCTTAAAGCGCGTGAAGGACATCGTGCAGTCGCTCAAGGATTTCTCGCACGTGGGTGAGAACGACTGGCAGATCGCCGACCTGCATCACGGCCTCGACAGCACGCTGAATATCGTGTCCAACGAAATCAAGTACAAGGCCACGGTCGACAAACAGTACGGCAAGATTCCACAGATACGTTGCCTGGCCTCGCAGCTCAACCAGGTCTTCATGAACTTGCTGGTCAACGCCAGCCATGCGATCAAGGACAAGGGTACCATCACCATTCGCACCGGCATGGACGACGGCATGGTGTGGGTGGCGATCGGCGATTCCGGCTGCGGCATTCCACCAGAAAACCTGAACCGCATTTTCGAACCCTTCTTCACCACCAAACCGGTCGGCAGCGGCACCGGCCTGGGCTTGTCGCTGTCTTACGGCATCGTCAACAAGCATGGCGGCCGCATCGAGGTGGCGTCGACTGTCGGGGTAGGGACCACCTTCACGGTGCGCCTGCCGGCCATCCACAGCGAGAACGCTCCAGGATAAGCTGGAAATCCGCCAGGAATCCGTCCGGCTAGAGAATGATCTCGCCGTTCGGCCCCCACTTCACCTTGGTCAGGCCGGGTGATTCCTCTTCTAACAATTGGGCTTCACGCTCTTCCGCGCTCAGGCGTTCTTCCGCCCGCGCGCGTTCCTCGCGCGCCAGCCGTTCCACCTCCAGCAGATTGTCGCGCTCGGTAAACGCCAGGTCCAGATTGTTTTGCAGGTCGTCGATCTGCCACGGCTTGGGAATGTAGCGGAACACCTTGGCGTCGTTGATCGCCCGCGACACGGTCTCGAACTCGGTCGAGGCCGACAGGATCATGCGCACCGTGGCGGGCGCGACTTCCTTCAGATTGGTCAGGAATTCCACGCCGGTCATTTGCGGCATGCGGAAGTCGGAAATCACCACGTCGAAATCGCATTCGCAGCAGCGGGTCAGGGCATCGAAAGGATCGGTGAAGGTTTCGATGCGCAGCTCGCTGCCAGGACGCTGCTGGCGCAGGGCGCGCGCCAGTGCGTTCAGGACATTGATCTCATCATCGACCAGTAACAGTTGCCGCAACTTGTTCATTGGGAATCCTGGGCCGGCGTCGGCGGCCATACGTGAATGCTGAGGCGGGCGTCGCTCTTGGCCTCGAAATCCTGGACCTGGGCGATCAGGCGCGCATCGAGTACATGGTCGGCCGACAGCAGCATCAGGCCTTCGCGGCTGACCAGGTCGCGCGACAGCACCATGCCCGGTACCAGTTGGCCGGACAGTACCGCCAGGTCGCTGATCGGCTCCGGCACGTCGCCTTCGGTCAAGGCACGGAAGGCCGCCACCACCGACGGGTCGTAGCGCTTGCCGGCACTGTCGTAGATGATCTTGCGGGCCTCGTCGGCCGGCAGGCGGCGCTGCACCAGCGCGCCCAGCTGCAGGTTGTCGAAGTCCGAGGCCAGCGCCAGGATGCGCGCGCCCATCGGAATCATCAGCCCGGAAATACCATCCGGATAGCCGGCACCATCGAAGCGTTCCATGTGGGCACGCAGGATGGCCGCCACGCCGCGCAGGTCGTCGAGCGGCATCAAGAGTTCGCTGGCGCGGATAGGGTGCTTGCGGAAAATTCCCAGGCTGTCGCCCGCCATCTTGTTGACCGGCATAGTCAGCAGTTCGTCCGGGAAGCCCATCTTGCCGATTTCGTGCAGCAAGCCGGCGATGAAGACTTCCTGGGTATCCTTGGCATCCATGCCCAGCTTGGTGGCAATGCGCCGCGCCAGGTCCGCCACCCGGCGCGCATGGCCGGACAGATTGCCACCCCGCATTTCGATCATGCTGGAGAGGATCTTGATGGTGGTGATGAAGTTGGTCTTGAGCCTTTTGTTGACCATCACGGTGGTGTCGTGCGCCGCCCGCAGCTCGGCCGTGCGCGCCTCGACCTTGGCTTCCAGCGAAGCGTTCAGGTTTTTCAGTTCGGCATTCTGGCGCAGGGTTAATTCTTCCAGCGCCGCTTTTTCCTGCTCCAGCGCGCGCCGCTCCAGCGCATGGCGCACCACCAGCTGGATGTCGTTGTCGTCCCAGGGCTTGGTGATGTAGCGGTAGATCTCGCCGCGGTTGATCGCCGCCAGGATCGAGGTGATGTCGGAATAGCCGGTCAGCAGCAGGCGGATGGTCTCGGGCTTGCGTTCGCGCACTTTTTCAAGAAACTGCGCACCGTCCATTTCCGGCATGCGCATGTCGGAAATCACCAGGTCGACGTTTTCGCGCTCCAGGATTTCCAGGCCGGCCGCGCCGCTTTCCGCCGTCAGCACTTTGTAGCCGCGTGGACGGAACAGCCGCCGCAAGGAGGACAGGATGTTCGGCTCGTCGTCCACCAGCAGCAAGGTTTGCTTTTCCGCTTTGGGGGCCTCGACGGCTTCTACGCTATCGGTCGTGCTGTCAGTCATCAACTCACCAGTATCGTACACATGTCATGAAAAATTGCCTCGCTCGATGCCCACAGTTTCTTGGCGTCCTCATCGGACAAAGCCAGCGCCTTCCACACGGCTTCCGACATGGCCGGCGCCAGGTCGTCAGTCACGCCGGACAGGTCCAGGCCATGGGCCACGGTGTTAGCGGCGTGCACCAGCAAGGGCAGGGTGACCGGGCCACTGTGTTCGCCATGATGCTCTTCCACCGCCTTTGCTATGGCCGCCGGGAACTTCCAATAGCCGGCCAGCGCACTGCCCACGCGCGCGTGGTCGATGCCGAACACAGCCTGTTCGGCTTCGATCATGAAACAGTCCTTGCTGCGGCGATAAGCCAGCACTTCAGCATACTCCTGAGGGAAGCGCGTGGCCAGCACCAGCATGCCTATATCGTGCAGCAAGCCGGCCGTGAAGGCCGTTTCCGGGTTGATTTTATAGCGTGCCGCCATCAGTTTGGCGCACACGGCGGTCCCCACCGAGTGGCGCCAGAACGCTTCGAAGTCAAAAGTGTCCCCCGGGCGCGCATGAAAACTGCCGGTGATCGAGCATGCCGTGACCAGGGTGCGGATGCTGTGCGAGCCCAGCACGGAAATGGCCTGGTGAATCGAGGTCACCTTGGCCGGCATGCCGTAAAAGGAAGAGTTGGCCAGGCGCAGTGTCTTGGCGGTCAGTGACTGGTCGAGGGTAATTTTATTAGCGAGGATGTGCGTATCGATGTCTTCCTGTTCCATCGACGTCAACAGCTCGATCACGACCGCCGGCAGGGACGGCAGGTCGCGGATTTTTTTGACGACATCATCCATGCTGATCATCACGGCGGTGCTCATGCTGTCTCCGAGTTTCGGTAGGCTTCAAGGGATTGCAACAGGGATGGCGTGGCGCCGGCATCAAAGCTGCGCCGGAACAGCACGCGCAGGCGGGCCCGGCGCTGTTCGCGCAGCGCTTCCAGCACGGCCGGGTCGGGCGCCTCGGCTTCGGCAACAATCGTGAGCGACTCGATACCGCGCCGGCGCAGGCTGTTGATGCTGGCGTCCGTCAGGGTCGCGCCGGCCGGCAGCAGCATGCCGCCGCTGTCGTCGCGCAAATCGGTCGCCAGGGTCATGCCGGCGTTGGCCTTGTCTAGGGTGATAAGCTGGCTGGCGGCGTTCATCAGGGTTCCTCGCATCGGCTCAGGGTGATCAGGCTGCCACGCGACTGGGATTGTTCGCCCATCGAATGCGCTACGACCTGGTAGCGGTGCTTGCCGATCACGGCTTCGTGATTCAATTTACTCTCCCATCCATTGGGGAAAAGTTCGGGCATGACCATGGGGGCCTCGTTACCGAGCAGCGCGGCACCCTGGTGGAATAACTGGCTGGCCGCACCGTTGAGGAAGGCGACCATGCCGCAATCGTCCAGTCCGATGACCGGCAGCGGCACCTGCTGCAAGACCTCGCGCGCCACGGAGAGGCTGATCTCGTCGCGTGAAATCTGTTGCTGCTTCTGGCGCAGCAACTCTTCCATCTTGCGGTTGGTGAGCGCCATGTCATAGTTGGCGGTACGCAGTTCCAGGTTCAGGCGTTCGTTTTCGTCGGCAATCTCCTTCAAGCGGAAGGCCTCGGCGATATGGCCGCGCAGCTGCTCATCATCCCAGGGCTTGGTCAGGAACTTGTAAATCGCCCCTTCGTTGACTGCGTCGGTGACCGATTGCAACTCTGTGTAACCCGAGAGCATGATACGAATGGTATCCGGATAGAGCTCCTTCGCGGCGCGCAAGAAGTCGGCGCCGATCATGCCCGGCATGCGCTGGTCCGACACGATCACGTCGACTTCGTTGGCGGCCAGCACTTCCAAACCTTCCGCGCCACTGTTGGCGGTAAGAATCTGGTAGCCGTCGCGGCGCAGCAGGCGTTTCAGTGCGGATACGATGTTCGGTTCGTCGTCGACCAGCAGCAAGGTGCGCTTTTTCTGCTGGATGCGCAGCAGATGCGGCTCCACGCTCTGGCCGCTGCTGATCAGTTGAGCAAGGTCGTCAGCGCTGAGCGCGTCCGAAAAGAATTCGCCCTGGATCTGGTCGCACATGTTTTTTCGCAGGAAATCGCACTGGGACTCGTCGGCGACCCCTTCCGCCGCCACCGCGATACCCAGGTTATGCGCCATGGCGATCACCGATTTCACCATGGCCGCGTCTTCCGGCGCGCTGTCGAGTTTGGCGATGAGACCGTGTTCGATCTTCACCAGGTCGAAGGCGGCGCGCTTCAGATGGCTCAGCGAGGAATGGCGCGTTGGAAAATGATCGAGCGTCAGGCCAAGCCCTAAGGTCTTCAGCAAGCCCAAGGTGTGGGCGGTCGCCTCCGGCTCGGCCATCAGGCAGGCTTCGCTCACTTCAACCGATAATTGCTGGGCGGGGAGGTCGGCGGCGGCCAGCGCCTGCGCCAGCTGGTCCGGAAACTCGGCATCGCCCAGTTGTGCCAGCGACATGTTCAGCGCCACCTTGGGCAAGGCAATGCCGGCCGTGCGCCATGCGCCGAGGTCCTTGGTAACTTGCTCCAGCTGCCAGCTAAAGATCTCGGTGGACAAGCCGGCATATTCGGCAATCGAGGCGAGCTGGTGGGGGCTGACCTCGCCATAGGGCGGATGATGCCAGTGCGTCAAGGCTTCCACGGCGGCGATGCTGCCGTCGCGCAGGTCGGCGAGCGGCTGGTAGCGTAGCGCCAGCTGGCGGTTGGCAAACGCTTCACGCAGGGCCGCGGCCAGCGCGGTGCGTTCGTCCAGGCGGGCGTTCATGTCCAGCGAGAACATCTCAAAGCGATTGCCGCCCAGCTCGCGCGCCTTGATCAATGCCAGCCGGCTATACCGCAGCAAGGTGCCGGCGTCGGCCACGTCGTCCGGATACAGGGCCACGCCGATGGTGCACACCGGCCGCTGCGCCGGTCCGGTCACGTCGAAGGGCTCGGCCAGTGCCTCCAGGATGCGCTTGCACAGTTGGGCAAGCTGATAGGGGTTGTGGACCTGTTCGATGATCAGGGTGAACTCGCTGCCGCCCTGGCGCAGCACCGTGTCGCGCATGGCCACGCAGGAAGTCAGGCGCATGGCCACGGCGGCCAGGAAGGCGTCGCCGGTGTCATGGTCGGCGTCGCCATACATCGCCTTGAGGTTGTCGATCGACAGCGACAGCAAGGCCAGCGCGGCATTGTCCTGGCTGGCCTGGGCCATGGCGTTTCTCAGCTTGTCGTCGAAGCTGTGGCGATTCGGCAGGCCGGTGACTTCGTCGTGCGTGGCAAGAAATTCGATGGTTTGCTGGTGGCGGGCGAGGGCGCTGATGTCGGTCAGGTAACACAGCAGGTGCTGGTTGTTGTCGATCGGCACACAGATGTTCAAGTCGTAGGAAGAGCCGGTATGCGGGTCGCGCAGGGTAGCGCGTTCGGCCGCGCGGTTTGCCCTGAAATTGTTGATCGCCGATTCGGCGCTGGCGGCGTGGCTGCCGAATACCTGGCTGAGCTGGCCTTGCTGCTGGCCGCCGGTCATGCGGCGGAAGGCCGGGTTGGCGTACAAGGCATGAAAGGGCGACTGGCCGGCATCGATCAGCAGCACGCCGCTGGGACAGGCTTCCAGCGCGGCGTAAAGCAGGGATTGCTGAGGCAGGATGTTGGCGGCAGCGTGTGCGGCCGGGCTGGCGCGGTCTTCTTTCGTCTCCATGATTCTCCCCTCGAGAACAGCGGATCGCGGCAGGGCTGCGGTTATTGTTATACCGACATTGCCTGACGTCAACTTATTATACGCTTGGGGTAGGGGGAGGCAAGCGGCGCACGGTTGGATTGGGGGTTTGTGGGGTTATCGACACGGTGGGAGATGGGCGCTCGACGCATTTGGATCGTCAAGGCGCATCGTCTTTTATATATTTAACACAAGCGGCTGGCAAATTGCTACCATGGGTGTTTTGTTATCGTTAAACCTCTCTATGCTTAAGTCCCTGTTTGCCCTTCTAGTGCTGATGGTTTCCGTACTCAGCGAGGCTGCCCCCGCTCGTGCCGCTCGCGAGATCGTCCAGTTGAATCGCGAATGGACTTTTACCCTGGGCGATCCCAAGGGGGCCGAAGCAGTCGCTTATGCCGATAAGGAGTGGCAGCGCGCCCACCTGCCGCATTCGTTCAGCACCCCGTATTTCCTTGGCTCGGGCTTTTATGTCGGCTATGGCTGGTATCGCAAGACTATTGAGCTGCCCAAGGCCTGGCAGGGCAAGCGCGTATCGCTGGAATTCGACGGCGTATTCCAGGATGCGGAAATCTACGTCAACGGCCAGCAGGCGGGCCGCCATCGGGGCGGCTATACCGGTTTCAGCATCGACATCTCGCCGCTCGCCAAACCCGGCGCGAATACCATTGCCGTGCGCGTCAACAACCTTTGGAACGCCCAATTGGCACCAAGGGCCGGCGAACACGTCTTCGCGGGCGGCATCTATCGCGATGTCCGGCTGGTGGCGACCAACCCGGTTCATGTCACCTGGTACGGCACCTATGTCACCACACCGAGCGTCTCGGCGAAGCGGGCCAGCATCGATATCCAGACCGAGGTGAGAAACAGCATGGCCGGCGAAAAGTCCGTGACGCTGGTTTCCAAAGTATTCGATGCGGCGGGGCGCCTGGTGACGCAAGCGAAAAGCGCGCGGCCGGTCGCTGCCGGTGCGCTTGCCGTGTTCGAGCAAAAGCCGCCCGCCGTCAGCAACCCTTCACTGTGGGGCCCGGGCCACCCGGCCATGTACACGCTCAGGAGCGAGGTCTATCTGGACGGCGCCATGGTCGACAGCTTCGCCACGCGATTTGGCATTCGTTCGATCGAATGGACGGCGGACCGCGGCTTCTTCCTCAATGGCGAGCATCTTTACCTGCGCGGTGCGAACGTGCACCAGGATCACGCCGGCTGGGGCGATGCGGTGACTCAATCGGCCATGCGGCGTGATGTCCAGATGATCAAGGATGCGGGCTTTAACTTTATCCGTGGGTCGCATTACCCGCATTCGCCGGCCTTCAGCAAAGCTGCCGACGAGCTGGGAATGCTGTTCTGGTCGGAAGCGCCGTTCTGGGGAATCGGCGGCTTTGGCCTGGATGGGAATTGGCTGTCGAGCGCCTATCCGCCCAATCCCGCGGACCGCAAAGCCTTCGAAGAAAGTGTGTTGGCGCAGTCGGCGGAGATGATCCGTATTCACCGCAATCACCCCAGCATTGTCGCCTGGAGCAATGGCAACGAGACTTTTTTCAGCGAGAAGAAATCGTTTGATGCGCTGCGTGCTTTCACCCGGCGGCAGGTCGAGTTCATGCGCAGCCAGGATGGTTCGCGGCCGGTTGCCATCGGCGGCGCGCAGCGCGGCGAGATCGATCGGCTTGGCGACATCGCAGGCTATAACGGCGATGGCGCGGCCTTGTTCCTCAATCCGGGCGTGCCTAACATCGTTTCGGAATATGGTTCCACCATCTCGGACCGTCCGGGGAAGTATGAGCCGGGCTGGGGTAATCTGACCGATCCCGCCGATCAGAAAGGCAGCAAGTCCAAATACCCGTGGCGCTATCCGTGGCGCAGCGGGGAAGTGATCTGGGCGGGCTTCGACCATGGCTCCATTGCCGCCATTGAATTCGGTTCGATGGGGATGATCGACTATTTCCGGATTCCCAAGCGGCAGTACTACTGGTATCGGAATGAGTACGCTGGCATTGCGCCGCCGGTCTGGCCGGTCGAAGGCACGCCCGCCGCCCTTGAACTGCGGGCTGACAAGTCGATCATTTCGGGTACTCAGGGACATGACGATGTGCAGCTGCTGGTCACGGTCAGGGACAGCGCCGGTCGTGCGCTGAGTAATTCGCCTGACGTAACGCTGACCATTGAAAGTGGGCCTGGCGAATTTCCAACAGGCCGCTCGATTACGTTTAACAATAAGTCGCTGATCGCCATCCGCGACGGCCAGGCTGCGATTGCCTTTCGTTCGTATTACGCCGGCAAGACGGTGATCCGCGCTACGTCGCCGGGGTTGAAACCGGGCCGCGTGGACATTACCACTACCGGGCCGCATCCCTATGTCGCAGGAAAAAGTCCCATTGCACCGGACCGGCCGCATGTGACCTTTCCTCCGTTCGTCAAAATTACTGAGGGTTCGGTGATCGAGAACGTCATCGTTGACCGGCCCACCTCGGCCAGTTCGTCGGCAGTCAGCCATTCGTCGCGCTTGGCTAATGATGGCGACCAGGGTACTTATTGGCAGGCAGCGACCGCCGGCCCCGGTGCCATGTGGTCGGTCGATCTTGAGAATATTTATGATGTTCGCGGTGTGGTGATCGCGCCCCAGACGCTTGGCGACATGGCCTTCGTTGTCGAAGCCTCGGTCGATGGGACCACATGGCACACTGTCGGCGAGGGAAAAGGGGCTCAGGAAAGCTACACACTGGCTGACTTCGCGGCTCCTATCAAGGCGCGGTCGCTGCGGGTGCGGTTTACCTCGCTCCCTGATGGACGGGCGGCGAGTATCAAGGAACTGCGTGTGTTGGCGGTGCCCGCTAATTAGCGAGATATGGCCGCGCTTCGGGATAGCGTGCCTTGCCGCCGGCACGGCTATCCCCACAGCGCCGCATCATTGCGCCGGTCGTCTTGCGCTTGATGCCGCGGGCGTCGGATCATAGACGCGAGACCCGGACGACTGAACCCGCCGGTCCAAAAGACTGACGCGGCGTCATACACGCAAACCAACCGGGTTCAGTATGGGACACGCAGAATGACGCGCCCAAAGTGGCATGCGCCAGCGTTTGCTTGGTGCCGACCGCAACGCTAGTATGGTGAATGCCACCATTTTGCGAACTGATCCGCACATGGCATTGTCCTGACGAAGACTGCTCGCATACCAATTCGTATTCGTTGCCCCCGGCTACTGGCGCAATCCGGTATTTCACGGAACCTGGAGGAAGGCTTGCACAGCCGCCGAGCAAAATAACAGCGCTCAGTAAGTAAGGCAACGATTGGAAAAGTTTCATTGAAGGCTCAACAATTTATGGGATGGCCATTATATGCCTGTGCCGTCTTTGGTTTCTAGGTGGCATGGATCCCCGCCTGCGCGGGGACGACGTTCCGTCCTTGACTGAACGGCATTCCCGCCTAGCCTCTCGCTTGCAAGCGAGAGTCGCTCCGGTGGCACCGAGCTTTGCTCGGCGAAACCCCACCTACGCCCCACGCGTCCGTACCGGACGCGGATTCGAGTCCCGTCTGCATCAATGCTCCGAAAAGAAGCAAATCGCTGTCCTGGGCAATATGCGCGATATCATGGAGCGTTCTAGCGGCCTGGACCGGCTTGACCCCAGCGTGCGCCCATTCGCCATGCGTTTGTGCGCGTAGGCCGAGGGCTAGCAGTCGAAGGCAGTGCCGAATCTGATTGATCAATTCATGGAGGGGCGGACCCAAATGAGCGAAAACCTGCTGGCCGGCCTGGCCGGCCAGACCATCCTGATCGTCGACGACATGCCCACCAATTTGACGCTGATGGTCCCCCTGCTGGAGCAACAGGGGTTCGGCATCGCGGTGGCGCAGGATGGCGAAGAAGCGATCGAGCGCGCCACGCTGCTGATGCCCGACATGATCCTGCTCGATGTGATGCTGCCGGGGATGAACGGGTTCGACGCCTGCCGGCGCCTGAAGGCGGCGCCCGCCACGCGCGACATCCCGGTGATCTTCATGACGGCGCTGGACGGCATCGCCGACAAGATTACCGGCTTTGCGGCTGGCGGCATCGACTACGTCACCAAGCCCCTGCAATTGGAGGAAGTGCTGGCGCGCGTGGCCACCCATCTCAGGCTGGCGCAGATGCAGCGTCAGCTGGAGGCGCAAAACGCCTTGCTGGCGGGCGAAAACCTGGAACGGCGGCGCGCCCAGAGTGAGCTGCAGCGCTACCGCGATAGCCTGGAGCAGCAGGTGGCCGAGCGCACCACCGAGCTGCGCGAGCTTGAAGCGCACCGCGAAACGGTGCGCGAGGACGAGCGCAAACATATCGCGCGCGAACTGCATGACGAGCTGGGGCAATCGCTGACCGCCTTGCGCATGACCAGTTCGATGCTGCGAGTCCGTTTCGGCCGGCAGACGCCCGGTCTGGCCGAGCATGTCAAGAACATGACCGAACTGGTGGACCGCACGATCGAGGTGGTGCGCAATGTCGCCACCACGCTGCGTCCGTCCGCGCTCGACCTGGGGATCAGCTTGGCGCTGGAATGGCTGGCCAGGGAATTCGGCCGGAGCAGCGGCATTGCCTGCGTGCTGGAGCTGGACATGGACGGCGTCGAGTTGGAGGAGCACCAGGCGGTCGCGGTGTTTCGCATCGTGCAGGAATCGCTGACGAATGTGGCACGCCATGCCGGGGCCGGCAGGGTCCGGATCGCGCTGCGCGCCCAGGATGGCGCGTGCCGGCTGGTGGTCAGCGACAGCGGCAAGGGCTTCGAACCGGCGCGCCGCCGCGGCAAGAACTTCGGCCTGCTGGGCATTCGCGAGCGCGTGCACATGCTGGGCGGCGAACTGACGGTGCGCAGCGCGCCGGGCGAGGGCACTAGCATCGAGGTCAGCATCCCACTGCCAGGCGCGCGCCCGGTGCAATAAGAGGATCCTGAGCGCGCGCAGGCTGCTTACGCGCTTATCCACCCTCCACAGTGAGAGATGAAACTGGGACACCACGTGCTTGATTGCGCGGGGATCCTGCTCGACGATGTTGTTGAGATATTGACCTGGAGTACGGTGACCAGGCCGATGCTCAACTTCAAGTCATTCCGGTCTGCCGGCAATGTGCTGGCCGACATCGCGCTCATACACATGATCCGCAAGGCCTGGTTCGCCATCGATGGCGCCGCCGCGATGTCGTTCGCCGAAAATCCGTCTCGCGCTCAACAACGCGACTGAACCCAAATGAAGGATATGCCTACAAGAATGTAATGCTATCCCTACATCAAGTTCAGGACTGCCTGATATCTTTCCTATTATTAATTTGTTAAATTAAATTGCGCATTGCGGCACCGATTTGTGCCGGCCTGCTGAGAGCAATTCCATTCAACCAGAATATGAAAAAATGAAAAATTTGAAAATTGGCACCCGTCTGGCCAGCGGTTTCGGCCTGGTGTTGATGTTGATCATCGTCTTGATCGCGGTCGGACTGGCCTGCTATTACAACACCGGCGACATCAATCGCAAAATCATTGAAGGCGAGTCGCCTCAAGGCTGCCGCCAACACGATCACCGTGACAATCCGCGCCAATGCGCGGCCCAGCATGGAACTGCTGATCGAGCAAGAGACGCTGCACCGGGGCTTTAGAAAGAACTTGGATCTGAAGCCATACCGGGAGCCCTAGATGTCTCAGTCAACCTTGATAAAAAGACCGAACAAGGGTATGAGCGCGGCGGCGGCCGGCCCTGCGATTTCCGGCGATGTGTTTGGCTCGCTGATCAACCTGGCCGGGCGCCAGCGCATGCTGTCGCAGCGTATCGTATTGAACGCGGTACTCGCATCGCTCAAACAGGATATGGCGATGGAAACCGCACGCGAGACGCTCACCCTGTTTCGGGTAAGCCATACCAGATTGGTGGTGGGAAACGGCGATTTGCCCGGCATATTTTTTGATGAATTACAGCAGGCCTACTTCGGCCGGCTGCAAGGCGACAAATTGATCCGAGAGTTCATCAGCCTGGCGGAGCGGACGCTGAACGCCAGCGATGCCGGCTGCCGGACGGCACCCGCCTTGCTTAGCGAACTAGTGCAAAAGGCCGACTCGATCGTCGTGCTGCTCAACCACATCACGGTTGCCTATGAAGAAGAATGCAGGCGGCACGCGATCACCCAGAAAAAGCGCCTGCACGAACTGACCGGAATTACGGAATCCATCGATGAGGTGTTATGGACATTCGATTTTCCCGGATGGCGCTTGAATTATGTCAGTCCTGCGGTCGAACGGGTATACGGCCACCGCGCCGAAGCATTCTACGACGATCCCAACTTGTGGCTCAAGTGCGTGCATGCGTGTGACCGTCAGAAGGTCATCGCGCTCTCCAAGATCATTATCAAAACCGGCCACCAACCATTCCAATACCGCATCGTGCGGCCGGACGGCAGCACGCGCTGGATCCGTTACGATGCTTATTTTGTGCCTGGCGCAACCGCAGGCAGCGGACGTGTCGACAGCGTCGGCAGCGATATCACGCTGCAGCATCGTCTGGAACAGTCCTTATTGCGCAGTAACCGCGCATTGCGCGCCATGCATGAATGCGAGGCGGTGATTGCCGCTGCTCGCGACGGCAACACCTTGCTGCAAGGTCTTTGCGACGGGTTTGTCGCGGCGGGATACCGGATGGCTTGGGCTGGTATTTTGCACAGCGACGGCAGCGGCAGCATCGTGCCGACCAGCATTGCCGGCGCGCATCAGGACTACCTAGATCATCTTACCGCGACCTTGCAGGCCGGCATACACGGCACGGGACCGCTGGGCGAGGCACTGCGTGCGCGGCATCCTGCGATAGCCAGCAACTTCGAAACCGACCCGCGCCTGGCGGA
Organism: uncultured Oxalobacteraceae bacterium; assembly: GCA_946479255.1. Next base: position 4,429 of record CAMLFK010000025.1, on the reverse strand, counting down.
ATGGCGCGAACATGCCTTGCGCCGCGGCTTCCATTGTAAAATCGTGCTGCCTCTGTTCCATGACGACGCAACGATTGGCGTGCTGAACGTATATGCCAATGAGCAAGATGCATTCGACACCACGGAAGTCGACCTCCTGCTGGCCTTGGTCCAGCGCGTCTCCGCCGCCATGCAATCCCTGCGCCACCGCAGCGCGCGGCAAGCCGCCGAAGCGGCGCTGCACCTGCGGCAACGCGCGATTGAAGCGAGCACCAATGCGATCATGATCACCAGCGCCAGTGCGCCGGATTATCCGGTGGAATACGTGAATCCGGCTTTCGAGCGCATCACCGGCTATGCGGCGTCCGAGGTGATCGGCCGCAGTTGCAGCCTGCTGCAGGGGGATGACCGCGATCAGCCGGGGCTGGCGGAAATCCGCGCCGCCTTGCGCGACAAGCGCGAAGGCAACGCCATTCTGCGCAATTACCGCAAAGACGGCACGCTATTCTGGAACGATCTGTACCTGGCGCCGGTCAAGGACGAAGACGGCGAGGTGCGCCATTTCGTGGCGGCGCAATACGATATCAGCACCATGAAACGCTATGAAAGCGAACTCGAGCACCAGGCCAATCACGACACCTTGACCGGATTGGCCAATCGTACGCTGTTGCATGAGTTGTTGTGCCAGGCCATTGCCTGCGCTTCGCGCAACAATCGCCCGATATGGCTTGTGTTCATCGATCTCGACCGTTTCAAGGTCGTCAACGACACGCTTGGCCACAAGGCCGGCGATGTGCTTCTGAAGACGATTTCCGAGCGCCTGCAGTCCGCGGTCCGCAACACTGACACCGTGGCGCGGCTGGGCGGCGATGAATTCGTCCTGATCCTGACCGAGCGGTCCGAAATCGCAATGCCGTTGAAGACTGAGGCGGTGCAGCGTATTTTGAACGCCGTTGCGCAACCGCTGACGATTGAAGGCTGCGAGTTCCTCCCAACTTGCAGCGTCGGCGTGGCGGTGTATCCAAACGACGGCGCCGACCCGGAAACCTTGATGTCACATGCCGACATTGCGATGTACCGCGCCAAGGAAATGGGCCGAAACAATTTCCAGTTCTTTACCCAGACCATGAATGAATTGTCGCGCGAACGTCTGCAACTGGAAGCAGAATTGCGCCATGCGCTGGAACGCGAGGAGTTCGTGCTTCACTATCAGCCGCAAGTGAACCTGCGCACCGGGCAAGTGGTTGGCATGGAAGCGCTGATCCGCTGGAACCATCCCAAACTGGGTCTGGTGCCGCCCGCCCGATTCATCGGATTGGCGGAAGAGACCGGCTTGATCGTTCCGATCGGCGCCTGGGTATTGCACACAGCGTGCGCCCAGAACAAGGCATGGCAGCTTGCTGGCCTCGGCCGCTTGCGCGTTGCGGTCAACCTATCGGGCCGCCAGTTTGCCAAGCAGGATCTGGCGCAATCGATCATGGATATCTTGCTCAAAACCGGCCTGGAACCATCCTATCTGGAAATCGAACTGACCGAGAGCCTGATCATGACCGATGTCGAACGGGCGATAGGCACCTTGCGCGAATTGAAGGCGCTCGGCGTGCAACTGTCGATTGACGATTTCGGAACCGGCTATTCGAGTTTGGCATACCTGAAACGCTTTCCGCTGGATGTACTGAAGATCGATCAAACATTCGTCCGCGACATTTCATCCAACGCTGACGATGCGGCGATTGTCGCATCGATTATTTCTCTGTCGCATAGTTTGAAGTTGCACGTTATTGCGGAAGGTGTCGAAACACGCGAGCAAATGGCCTATTTACGCCAGCATGGGTGCGACGAATTGCAAGGCTATTACTTCAGTCCGCCGGTGCCGCCCGAGACATTCGAGCAACTGATGATAAGCGGCAGGAATTTGTCGCAGGCATTCGAACGCTCCGAAGCCTGGTCCATCCCTAGCTATCCTGTGCGACAGCAGCAATAAGCGGCATCAAGAATGCAGCACTTAGTAGCCCAGACCATGGTCGAGGCCATAGCGCATCAACTCGGCGTTGCTCTGAAAGCGCATTTTTTGCATCAGGCGCGCCTTGTGGGTACTGACGGTCTTATTGCTGATGGCCAATTCAACGGCGATCTCGTTGACGCTCTTGCCGCGCACAAGCAGATTGAAGATGTTCAGTTCGCGGTTCGACAACTGCTCATGCAATTGTTCCGGGTTGCCGGTCTCGCTGTCGAACACTATCTGCTCGGCCAGGCGCGGATCGATGTAGCGTCCGCCCCCGGCGACCTTGCGAATGGCGGCGATCACCATCTCCGGTTCGCTGTCCTTGGTCATGTAGCCGGCCGCGCCCGCCTTAAGCGCGCGGCGCGCAATCAAGGGTTCGTTGTGCATGCTGAGCACCAGGATCGGTAGCTTCGGCTTGTGCCCGCGAATGCTGGCGATCAGATCGATCCCGCTGATCCCGGGCATGGTCAGGTCGAGCAGAATCAGGTCGCAGCTGCCGCGGTGCAGAAACTCGATGACCTGGCGGCCGTCGGTGGCCAGCGACACGACCTCGATATCGCTGGCCATGGAGAACAACTGGGTCAAACCGCTGCGTACGATGGCATGATCGTCGGCAATCAATATTCGGATCATAGAAAGAACGCATTGCTTTCAGGTTAGACAAGTTTGCATCCTACCTTTTGTTACCCAACCATTCAACCAACTTAGCCGGAATTTACTAGTTTCGTGTGCCGCCGCGCGCGCGGTCCAGAATAGACAAGTCAGCTTCCTGTCACAGAGCGCCCGTTCCAGCGTCTGCGCCAGGCAAGGATAGCCCACCAGCCAGATGCAGTTTGGGAATTGGCACAATCAAATGAACGGCATAAGAAAGGTAAACAGATGAACGCTTCTTCGGTATATGCTGGTAAATCCCATCTATAATTTCTAGTCGAAGCAACTATTGACCTGCACAATGAATCAACCGTCCTCCCGTTTGATGGTGACCAGTTATTGTTTGCTCATTTTATTATTGTTGCTGACCCCCATATTATTGATTTGGCAGCATTTCGGCATGACCCGGGTCATTGAGATTTCCCCCCTCCAAGCGCGCAGCGTCCGGGTGACCGATGACCGTTACGAGCATGGTAATTCGGTCTCGTCACTGGTTCGCGCCAAGGATGCCATCATCATGCGCTGCCAGCTGGGGGCGGTCTATACTTGGCCATTTTGCAAGATGCAGTTCCAGATGGGTCCTGCACCCAAAGGGGTGGACCTTTCCCAGTTTGACACGATTGCGTTCAATATCGCCTATTCAGGTCGTTCCGCGCGTGTCATCAAGCTCCATATTATAAATTTTGAGCCAGAATTTTCCACTGTTGGCGACTGGAACTCGCAGCGGTTTAATGTAGTCGAAATCGAACTCCCTGCCCAGCCCACCTTCACGATTCCAGTCAATGTCCTGCACACGGCAGAATGGTGGAGAAAATTGCGCAAGGTGCCGCTATCCCAGAGCTACACCCGGCTTGATAACGTGACGGCCATCGAACTGTCCACGGAAAGTCCCGCGTCCGTCGAACCGATCACCATCGAGCTGCGGGCGCTCCAATTCCGTGGAAAATGGATCTCGCAGGCGAAACTTCTGATGTATCTGGTGTACGCGTGGATCGGCTGCGGAATTTTCGGCTTGTCCCTGGGCCTGCTGCACTTTCGATCCAGCCTTTCAGCGAGCAATTTACGCTTGGAACAATTGGCGGCCGTGGATCGCGAGCGCAAGGCGGCCGAGACGGCGCGCGAGGCGGCGCTGGCCGAGGCGGTGGGACTGGCGCGCGAGCGCAGCAATTTCCTGGCGCAAATGAGCCACGAATTGCGCACCCCGCTCAACGCCATCATGGGTTATGCCCAACTGCTGCGGCGTGATCGCCACCAGTTGACCGAGCGGCAGGCCGCCGGCCTGGCCACCATTTATGAAAGCGGCCTGCATTTGCTCACCCTCATCAACGACATCTTGGACCTTGCACGGGTCGAGGCCGGCAAGATGGCTTTGTATCCGAGCGATGTCCATCTCGGCGGTTTCCTGCAGGTAGTGGTCGACATCATGCGCGTCAAGGCCGAAGAAAAAGGCCTGTTGTTCCGTTACGAGCTCGCGGCCGACTTGCCGGCCGCAGTGAGGATCGACGAGACGCGCTTGCGCCAGGTGCTGCTCAACCTGCTGGGCAATGCGGTGAAATTCACCGATCGCGGCACGGTCTCCTTGCGGGTGCTGCCGGCGCCGCCCGATGACGGGCCGGCCGGCCAAGGCGGCGAAGCCGCCACGCGGCTGCGCTTCGAATTGGCCGACAGCGGTATCGGCATGAACGCGCAACAGCTCGGGCGTATTTTCCGACCCTTCGAACAGGTGGCCAACATGTCAAGGCGCGAGGGCGGCTCCGGTTTGGGCCTGGCCATCAGCCAGCAACTGGTGCGCCT
>CAMLFK010000024.1 GCA_946479255.1 uncultured Oxalobacteraceae bacterium | reverse complement strand
CGTGGCTGAAGGTGATCATGGCGCCGCTCGAAGCGCAGATCCGCCAGCACAAGGAACAGCTCAAGCACCGCCTGGCTTCGATCCAGCGTATCCACGACGCCACCGACAGCCTGGAACAGAAGATCAGTTCATTCGAAGCCATTCAGGGCGACCTGGACAAGGTCAAGGACCGCCTGCGCGAACTGGCCGCCGGCGTGACGCGCGCAATGGATGCCGGACCTCAAAAACTGGCGGCCGCCGCGTGAAGCGACTGACCGAATTCGAACAGTTCGAGGACCCGAGTTTTTCCGCCGACGTAATCGCGTGGCAGAAGGTGCATGGACGCCACGTCCTGCCATGGCAGAACACGCGCGACGCCTACCGCATCTGGCTGTCCGAAATCATGCTGCAGCAAACCCAGGTGGCGGCGGTGCTGGCTTACTACGCGCGCTTCCTGGAGCGTTTCCCTACCCTGCAGGACTTGGCTGCGGCGCCGTCCGAAGACGTCATGGCGCAGTGGAGCGGACTTGGTTACTACACCCGCGCGCGCAACCTGCACGCCTGCGCCAAACGCGTGGTGGCCGACTATGACGGCGTGTTTCCGGGCGACCCGGCGCTGCTGGCGGACCTGCCTGGCATCGGGCGTTCGACGGCGGCGGCGATTGCGGCCTTCTCCGTTGGCGCGCGCGCGGCCATCATGGACGGCAACGTCAAGCGGGTGTTTGCGCGGGTGTTCGGCATCGACGAGTATCCGGGCGCCAAACCGGTCGAGGATGCGATGTGGCGGCGCGCGGTCGCGCTGCTGCCCGAGCAGGGAATCGAATCGTACACGCAGGGCTTGATGGACCTGGGTGCCACGCTGTGCACGCGCAGCAGTCCGGATTGCGGACGCTGTCCCTTGCAGGCCAGGTGCGTGGCGCATGCGCAGGGTCGCACCGCGGAGCTGCCGGTGCGTAAACCAAAGAAGGCGGTGCCGGAAAAGCAGGTGTCGATGCTGGTGCTGATCGATGGCGGCGAAGTGCTGCTGGAGCAGCGGCCCGATAGCGGGATCTGGGGTGGCTTGCTGTCGCTGCCCGAGGTGGATGGGCATGGCGCTTGCGGTGCGGTGGATGTGGATGCTGTCGCTGCTTTTGCTTCACGCTTCGGCGGCGTGGAGGAAGTACAGACATGGCTAGAGCTGGTGCATGTGTTCACGCACTACAAGCTGCATATATTGCCGTTTCAGGTGACGCTCGGTGCGCGGGCGATCACCGATGAACGGTATCAGTGGTGGAAGCTGAGTGAGATTGCGACCGCGCCCTTGCCGGCGCCGGTGAAGAAGCTGCTCTCGGAGCTGGCCGCCCCCTCTCTTTTTTGATTCACCTATCCATTGTCATTCCCGCGGAGGCGGGAACCCATAGCACTTATGAGCAGTGATCTCACAAATCATATGTGATATAGGTTCCCGCCTTCGCGGGAATGACAGCGGTGTGCTTAGAGCTCTTCCAAAGAGAAAATCCTGCGATGCTCCCGGATCGCATACCGGTCCGTCATGCCGGCAATGTAATCGGCAATCTTGCGGGCCTGCTTGCCCACATCACCAGACGCATCCTGATAATCCGGCGGCAGCAGCGCCGGCTCTGCCATGAAGGCCTCATACAGTTCGCGCACGATCTTGCTGGCCTTGACCCGCATGCGGTTGACCTTGTAATGGCGGTACAGGTTGGCCCGTAAAAACCGCTTGAGTTCCGTCGCATCCTTGCGCATCGGGTCGGAGAAGCGGATCAATGGGCTACTTGCGCGCACCGCTTCCACGTCGGCCGGTTTGGCGTCGGCCAGCAACTGGCTTGAAGTGGCGATCAGGTCGTCGGCCAGCACCGTGATCAGCCGGCGCAAGGTCTCGTAAATGGCACGCCGCCCGGACAGCCCCGGATACACCGCCTGCACCTCGCGCCAGCGGCGCGCGAAGAAATCGACTTCCTCCAGCTGGGCGATGGTGATCAGGCCGGAACGCAGGCCGTCGTCGATGTCATGGCTGTTGTACGCGATCTCGTCGGCCAGGTTGGTCAGCTGGGCTTCCAGCGTCGGCTGGGTGCGGTCGATGAAGCGCTGCGCCACCGGCCCGAGCTCACGCGCGTTGGCCAGCGAGCAGTGCTTCAGGATGCCTTCGCGCGTCTCGAACATCAGGTTCAGGCCATCGAAGGCGCCGTACTGCTGTTCGAGCGTGTCGACCACGCGCAGGCTTTGCAGGTTGTGCTCGAAGCCGCCGTGGTCCTTCATGCATTCGTTGAGCACGTCCTGGCCGACATGGCCGAACGGCGTGTGCCCAAGGTCGTGCGCCAGCGCCAGTGCTTCGACCAGGTCTTCGTTCAGGCGCAGGTTGCGGGCGATCGAACGGCCCACCTGCGCCACTTCCAGGCTGTGGGTCAGCCGGGTGCGGAACATGTCGCCTTCGTGATTGAGGAAGACCTGGGTCTTGTACTCCAGCCGGCGGAAGGCGGAGCAGTGGATGATGCGGTCGCGGTCGCGCTGGAAGTCGCTGCGCGAGGCATGGCCGGCTTCGTCGAAGCGCCTCCCCCGCCCCGCGTCCGAGCGCGCGGCGTAGGAAGCGAGGTGGGCGTCAAGGGTCATGTCAGCCGACGCAGGCGGCCAGGGTGGCCAGCAGATGCTCTTGCGGCACGGTGGTGATCTGCGGGCTGCCGAGCGGTTTGACGAGGATGAATTTGATGGCGCCGCCTTCGTTCTTTTTATCGACTTCCATCAGTTCGAGCCAGCGCGCGGTGCCGAGATCGGGCGCGGAAACCGGCAGGCCGGCAGCAAGCACCAGCGCCTTGACGCGCGCGACAGCCGCGGCGTCGATGAAGCCCAGGCGCCGCGAGAGGTCGGCGGCCATGACCATGCCGCAGCCGACCGCTTCGCCGTGCAGCCACTCGCCGTAGCCCAGGCCCGCTTCGATCGCGTGGCCGAAGGTGTGGCCGAAGTTGAGGATGGCGCGCAGGCCGCCTTCGCGTTCGTCCTGGCGCACCACGTCGGCCTTGATCTCGCACGAGCGCGCGATGGCGTAGGCCAATGCGCCCTGGTCGCGCGCCATCAGCAGTTCGATGTTCGCTTCGATCCAGTCGAAGAAGGCGGCATCGATGATGGCGCCGTGCTTGATGACTTCGGCCAGGCCGGCCGACAGCTCGCGCGCCGGCAGGGTATCGAGGCTGGCGGTATCGGCCAGCACGGCGCGCGGCTGGTAGAAGGCGCCGATCATGTTCTTGCCGAGCGGGTGGTTGATGCCGGTCTTGCCGCCCACCGAGGAGTCGACCTGCGACAGCAGGGTGGTGGGGATCTGCACGAAGGGCACGCCGCGCATGTAGCTGGCCGCGGCGTAGCCGGTCAGGTCGCCGATCACGCCGCCGCCCAGCGCCACCAGGGTGGTCTTGCGGTCGCACTTGTTGGCCAGCAGGGCATCGAACACCTGCATCAGGCTGGCCCAGTTCTTGTACTCTTCGCCGTCGGGCAGCACGATCGGCAGCACGTCGTGGCCGGCTTCGCGCAGCGGCGCGGCGACCTGTTCGAGGTACAGCGGGGCAACCGTGGTGTTGGTGACGATGGCGACTTTCTTGCCGGCGACGTGGCGCGCCAGCAAGGAGGTATCGGCCAGCAGGCCGGCGCCGATGGTGATCGGGTAGCTGCGATCGCCCAGGTCGACGTTGAGGATTTGTTTGGTTTGTTCGGTCATCGATGGTTCGGTATCAGGGCTGCGCGCGGCGCGCGCGCGGGAATTTTCCAGCGCTGCAAGCTGCGCCAGGATCGTCTGCACCATCGATTGTACGTTAGGCCGGCCGGTATCGATCACCAGATCGGCTATCTCGCGGTAAAGCGGCTCGCGGATCGCGGTCAATTCTTCGAGTTTCTTGCGCGGGTCGGCGGTCTGCAGCAGCGGGCGGTTCTTGTCGTGCGCGGTACGCGCCAGGATGCTGCCGACGCTGGCGCGCAGGTAAATCACGGCGCCGCGCCTGGCCAGGAAAGCGCGGTTCTCGGGGTCGAGAATCGCGCCGCCGCCAGTGGCCAGTACCAGCCCATCCTGGGCCGTCAGGTCGCGGATGACTTCGGCTTCGCGTTTGCGGAAGCTGGCCTCGCCTTCGATTTCGAAAATCAAAGGAATCGAGGCGCCAGTGCGCGCCTCGATCTCATGGTCGGAGTCGATGAAACGCTTGCCCAGCTTGCGGGCAAGAATGCGGCCGATGGTGGTCTTGCCGGCCCCCATCAGGCCTACTAAAAAGATATTTCGTGATTTCACTGTTTCGTACTGAACGGTAGCGTCATCGACGACCCTGATACCGGCGCGGTGACCTTGAGGCCGAAGCCGCCGGGCGCACAGGCGGTGTCGGGACGGATGGCAATTTCATGGTAGGTACCGCCGACGAGGTTGGTTGAGCCCACTTCGTCGCGCGAGAACGCACCCGCCGTCACCTTGGTCGTGTCGACAATGCTCAGCTTGGTTTTGTACGGCATCGGATTGTTATTCAAATCGCGCAGCCAGAAACGCAGCAACTGCGCCTTACACCCAGCGCCCTCCAGGCCGGCGATTTCATCCACCTTGCCGTCGGTCGTGGTGTTCCAATTGCGGCAGTTCAAGCCATCGCTGTCGCAGTAAATGCGCTGGAACACTGGCTCTTCATCGCTGAAGGTGATTTCCGCAGTTGCCCAGATGTAATTGATGCCCCACTTGCCATTACCTGCCGCATTGTAGCTGATGCGGTTGTAAGGGATCGGCAAGTCGCCATTGGCAAAGTCGTACGTCCCGTCCAGGGTGGTGTTCAAGGAACGGCCCGCCATACTGCCCAACATGCCGGCGTCGAGGAAAGGGTCGCCCTGGTCGGTGAACGGCTCGCCGCCGCTGACGCACACGTCGAGAAGCGGACGGTAGACCGGCGGTACTACTCCGTTGATGTCGGTGAAGCTGGTGCAGCTGTACTGACCGTCGCCGTTGCTGTCGACGAAGTTCTCGACGCCCTGGACATAGGCCAGGATGGTGACGCGGCCATTGAGCGGACGGAAGTTCTGGCTGATCAGCTTGACCGTGCAGGCGCCGTCCTTGGTGACGCAGCCGCCCTGCGCCGAGCTGCCGATGGCGCCGCCTTCGGTGACGAAGCTGACGGCGGTGTTGTCGGAAATGCGGTTGCCGTACTGGTCGGCCAGGCGCACCGTGACGTCGACTTCGGTGCCGTCGCGCCGCCAGCCTTCCATGTTCAGCTTGTCGACACTGAGCGAGAGCGATTTCTGGATCGGCAGCCCGGTCGAGATGATCAGGGTGTCGGACAGGCCGACGATGTTGGCGCCGTTACGGCTCGCCTCTGCAATCACGCGCACAGGGGTCGGGATGCTGCCTGACGATACGGTGGTCGTCACACGGCCTTCGGCGTCGGTCGTGCCCTTGGCGGGCTGCACAGTCAGACCGCCGGTCGTGGTGGTGGCGCGGAAGGTCACGTCCACCCCCGCCAGGCCGCGGTTGTTCTGGTCGAGCACGCGATAGGTCAGCAGGGCCGATTCTTTACGGTCCAGGCCGCCGGATCCCTTGAGCACGATGGAGCTGCCGTTCAGGTCCGAGCCGGCGAACTGGATGTTGCCGATATTGGCGGCACCAACCGGCAGGGACACCGTTTTCGACGAGTTGCCAATGGCAACGGTAATGGTGTCGTTGCCGCGCACACAGCCATTGTTGGTGTAGGTCGCCGACAGCACGCCATTGTTCAAAGCGCCCGGCACAATCGTGGCCAGGCCATCGCCCTGGCACAGCGAGGTCATCGTCACACCGGTCACATCGGTAGCCGGCTCACCGGCGCTGGTCACCTTGATGCTCAGCGCCGCAGTGTTGAAGGCCGCCAGGCTGCCCGTCACGGCCGGGGAAAACGCGACCTCCGCCACGGTCAGGGGCGCTGCGCCTATGCTCAGGTTGATCGCCGCGCTGGCGCCCTTGCCGCTGCTTGCGCCACTCATGACTTCACCACTGGCGCTGATTTTAATCGCGCCCGCGGAGCTCACGCTGCTTGGCTTGATATTGATCGTGGCGATGCCATTGGCGTCGGTCATGGCCGAGGCGGACACCGGATCGAACACGACCAGTGGCGCGTCGCTGGTAAATTTGACGTTGGCGCGCGCGGCCGGCGCCCCTTTGCTATCGACCAGCTTGGCGCGCACGACGCCGTTCTGGCCGCCCGACAAGCTGGTGATTTCGTCACCCTTGCCGTCGACAATGGCCACGGTCAAGACCGGTTCGGTCGATACGATGCTTCCCGAACCAGTACCCGTTCCCGAACCGCCGCCGGTGCCGCCGGTGCCGCCAGGGGTGCCGGGATTGCCGCCGCCGCCGCCGCAGGCGGTCAATGCCAGCACCAGGGAGGCGCAGCCGATCAGCCTGATGCGATGCGCCAGGGGGCGTTGTGAGGGGTGGGGCAGCTTGATCATGTCTTGTCCTGCTTGAAAGGTTGAATTATATAGGTTGATCACAAGTGCGCATTACCGGGTCGACAGGCGCTCGGCCACGATCTTCGGGGTAATAAAGATCAACAGTTCGGTCTTGGTGCTGGCACGCGAGGTGCTCTTGAACAAATGGCCCACCACCGGCAAGTCGCCGAGCAGCGGTACTTTGCTCACATTATTGGTTTCGGTTTGCTGGTAAATACCGCCCAGGACCACCGTGCCGCCGTTCTCGACCATGACCTTGGTGGTCACGTGCTGCGTGTTGATGGCGAAGCCGTAGCGCGTTTCGTCGCCTTTGGAATCCTTGTTGACGTTCACTTCCAGCACAACGTTGCCGTCCGGCGTGATCTGCGGGATCACTTCCAGGCGCAGGTTGGCTTTTTTCCAGGCGACCGAGGTGGCGCCGCTGCTGCTGGCGACCAGGTAAGGCAATTCCACGCCCTGCTCGATGACCGCGACATTCTTGTCTTCGGTGACCACGCGCGGGCTGGAGATGATCTTGCCGCGGCCGTCAGCTTCCAGCGCCGACAGTTCCAGGTTGAGGAAGCGGTTGGCGGCGGCCGAGAACAGGCTGGCCGCCAGCGAAGCTGCCGGGGCGCCGCCGATGCTGGCGGCGGGCAGGTTCAGCAAAGTGGTATTGGTGAAGGCGTCCCCCGCGTCCGGGGTCTGGCCGGTCACCTGGCCGACGCCGGTCAGGTTGCCGCCGAGGGCGACGCGCTCGTTGCCACGCACTGCGTAGCCGGCGTCGCCGCCGCGGAAACCGCGCAGGTCGGCAAAGCCGATCTTGGCACCGAGGTTACGGGCGAAGCCGTCATTGGCTTCGACCAGGCGCGCCTCGACCAGCACCTGCTTGGACGGCACGTCGGTCTTGGAAATCAGCTTGCGCACCTCATCCAGCTTGGACGGGATATCGGTGACGAACAGCTGGTTGGTACGGGCATCGATGATGGCGCTGCCGCGCTTGGACAGCAGGCGGTTCTGGTTGGTGTCGCCGGCCGGGGCGCCCGCACCTGCGCCTGCGCCTGCGCCGCCGTCATCGCCGCCGCCGCCGCCGCCGGCGCCCAGGCCGAACACGGTACGGAAAGCGTCGGCCTTCTGATAGTTCAACTGGAAGATTTCCGAACGCAGGGGCTCAAGGTCGGCGATCTGCGCGCGCTGTTCCAGTTCCAGCTTTTCCTTGGTCAGGAGTTCATCCTTGGGCGCGATCCACAGCACGCTGCCGTTCTTGCGCATGTCCAGGCCCTTGGCCTGCAACACCACGTCGAGCGCCTGGTCCCATGGCACTTCCTTCAGGCGCAGGGTCAGGTTGCCGCTCACCGAATCGCTGGTGATGATGTTCAGGCCGGAGATGTCGGCGATCGCTTGCAGGGCGGCGCGCACTTCCACGTTCTGGAAGTTGAACGACAGCTTTTCGCCGCGGTAGCCCTGGGTGCCCTGGGTCAGCTTGTTCGGGTCTTCCTTGATCGGCTTGACGTCGATGACCAGCTGGGTGTCGCTCTGGTACACGGTCTGTTCCCACAGGCCGCGCGCTTCCACGGTCATGCGCACGTTGTCGCCCTGCGGCACGGTGGTGATCAGCGACACCGGGGTGCCGAAGTCGGTCACGTCGAGGCGGCGGCGCAGGGTTTCCGGCAGGCCGGTCTTGAGGAAGTCGATCACCACGCTGTTGCCGACCTGGCGCACGTCGACCCCGACCTGGCTGTGCGGCAGGTCCACCACCACGCGGCCTTCGCCGTTGGCGCCGCGGCGGAAATCCATGTCGCGCAGCAGTTGACGCTTGCCCGGCTGGGGCGGCGCGGCTTGCGCCACCGGCAGGCCGGTGCTGTCGACCGCCTGGGCCAGGCCGCCGGAACCGTCCACGGTCACGATGACCGAATTGCCGTCGATCGCGGTGGCATAATTGAGCGCGCGCTTGAGGTTCAGGACCAGGCGCGTACGCTGGCCGGCCTGCACCACGTGGGCGGCCCGCACATCGCCGACGTTCAGTTCCTGGGTGGTCTTGCCGGTCGCGTTGGCGGTGGCGCCGAAGTCGAGCGCGATGCGGCTCGGGTTGGTAATGGAAAAGCCGATCGGCAGCTTGGAGGGCGCGTTCTTCATGGCCACGTTGACCACCACGTTCGAGCCCTGCTGGTGAGCGGTGATCGATTCGATCGCATTGATCTCTTGCGCTCGTGCGCTGTACGCGCCGGCGGCCAGGACCAGGAAAGCGCCCAGGCGCAGGACCGAACCCATCAGGGCGGTGCCATGTATTCTCAGTGCGATCATTTGGTGCTCTCCTTACTTTCTTGCAGTTCCAGCTTGGTCATGCGTTCGACCCATTCGCCGGCCGCATCCTGTACTGTTTCCTTGATACCGATAGCGTCGTCGCCCACCGCGGTGACGATGCCGAAATTTTGTCCGAGACGCTGGCCGTTCTTGACCTGATACACCGAGCGGTCAATCTGCAGCAGCGCGTAGGTCACGCCGTTTTTCTGCATGCTGCCGACCATGCGCATGGTGTCGAGCGGGAACGATTCGAGGTGTTCCTTAACGCGCTTCATATCCGGCTTGTACTGGCTGTCGCTTTTTTCGGCGGCGCGCGCCAGTTCACCCAGCAGTTTATTGGGGTCGTACGGATCGACCGCTTCCAGCGCGCTGTAGGCGAACGGAATGAAGGTTTTCGGTTCGGTCAGCGGGACCACCTTGACCGTGGTCTCGCGCTTGACCTGCTCCATCCAGGAATTGATTTCCGCGATGTCGCCGTCGCTGCAGCCGGCCAAGAGGCCGCACAGCAGCAGTGCCGCACTGTTTCGCACGTGGCGCAGGTTCATCATTTGGCGGCCCCCTCTTTGGCTTTCTTGTCACGCTCGGCCTTGAGCTTGCGCGCCGCGGCCGCTTCTTCCGGATCCAGATAGCGGAAGGTCTTGGCCACCGCGTCCAGGGTCAGCACGCCGTCCTTGCCGCCGGTGAGCGCCATATTGTTCAAGGTGACGATGCGCGGCAGGTTGGCCATGTCGCTGGCGAAGGCGCCGATGTCATGGTAACTGCCGGTTACCTTGATGTCGATCGGCAGTTCCGCGTAGTAGTCGCGCAGCACCACCTGGCCCGGCTTGAACAGCTCGAACTGCAAGCCGCGGCCAAGCCCGGCCTGGTTGATATCCGACAGCAGCGCGGCCATCTCGGCCTTGCTCGGCAATTGCTTTTGCAGGCGGTCGACGTACTGGTCGACCTGCAGGCGCTGGGCCTTCAGGGCGTCCAGGTTGATCGCCTGGGCCATCTTGCTGCGGTACTCTTCCTTGAGGCTCGCTTCCTGTGCCACCAGGCCCTCGTGTTCTTCGAACTGGCCGCTCCAGTAAAGGAAATAGCCCACGCCGATCACCGCCAGCATCACGCCGATGCCACACAGGATGCGCGGGGCCAGCGGCCACTGGCCGGGCGGACGGCCCGCCAGGCCCTGGAACTGCCCGCTCAACGAGGCGCCGAGCTCTTTCAGATCAATATTCATGCTGCTCTCCGTTCCTGCTTATTTGGCCGCGGCTTTGGCCGCCGCGGCGCTCGCGAGGCCCGGCGCCGCAGCGTCCACCGCGGCGCCGGCTGCCGGCTTGGCGCCAGGCAGGGCGGCGGCGGCGGCTGCAGCATCCTTGTCACGCGGGCGCTTGATGCCCACTGCCAGGGTAAATTCGACGACCTTGCGGCCATTTTTGCTGCCCGCCAACAGCACGGCTTTCACCTCGGTCAGGTCGGGGCGCTCCAGCCATGGTGAATTGCTGGCCAGGTTGCGCAGCAGTTCGGCCACCCGTTCCTGCGACTGCGCGTAGCCGGACAGCACCACCTTCTGGCCATCCTGCTTGAAGGCACGCAGGTACACGCCCTGCGGGGTCTGCTTGACCAGTTCGTCGAGCAGGTACACCGGCTGGTTGCGGTCGCCCTGCAAATCCTCGACCGCCTGCTGGCGCGCCTTGAGCGACTCGATTTCCTGTTTCAGGGTGGCGATCTCGGCGATTTTCTTGTCGAGGTCGGCGTTGGCGGCTTGGATGATGCTGTTGCGCTGTTCCTGGATGGAGATCTGGCGCGCGTTGTAGCCGCCCACGCTCATCACCACCACGGCGCCGGCAATGCCCATCAGCGCCATCAGTGCGATAAAAGCCGCTTTCTTCTGCTTGCGTTTGGCTTCGCGGTGCGGCAGCAGGTTAATTTTCATCATCGGCCGAACCTCCGCAAAGCCAGTCCGCAAGCGACCAGGTAAGCCGGCGCCTCCAGGCGCAGCTGTTGTTCACGCACCGCCGGTCCCAGCGACATGCCCTTGAAAGGCGAGACCACGGCGCTGGATATCTTGGTGCGGCTGGCGATGACCTCCAGCAGGCCGGGGATCATGGCGCAGCCGCCGGCCAGGAACAGCTGGTCGATGCGGGTGTACGGCGTGGAGGTATAGAAAAACTGGATGGCGCGCGTGACTTCCAGCGCGGCGCTTTCCAGGAAAGGCGTGAGCAGCTCGTCCTTGTAGGTGGCCGGCAGGTCGCCCGACTTCTTCTTGTTGTCGGCTTCCTCGTAGGACATGCCGTAAGCGCGCACGATGTCCTGGGTCAGCTGGTTGCCGCCAAAGGGCTGTTCGCGTTCGTAAATGGTGCTGCCGTCGAGCAGGATGGAAATGTGGGTGACCTGGGCGCCCATCTGGAACAGCGCGATGATCTGGCCGTCCGGCGCGCCATGTCCGGCCGAGTGCACCAGCACCCGGTCCAGCGCGGCGCGGGCCGCGTACGATTCGACGTCCATGATGACCGCGGTCAGGCCGGCCGATTCGGCGATCGCCACCCGGTCCTCGACCTTCTCCTTGCGTGCGGCGGCCAGCATGACTTCCACGTCCTCGGGCGAATTTGGCGCCGGGCCGAGCAGGTCGAAGTCGAGGCTGACTTCATCGAGGGCAAACGGAATATACTGGCTCGCTTCCGACTCGACCTGCACCTCCAGCTGGTCTTCCGACAGTCCGGCGGGCAGGATGATTTTCTTGGTGATGACGGAAGCGGGCGGCATGCCCAAGGCCACCAGCTTGGCGCGGGTGCCGCTTTTTTTCCACACGCGGCGGACCGCGTCGACGACCGCATCCATGTTGTCGATATTGCCGTCCACCACGGAGCCGCGCAGGAAGGGCTCGGCCGCGTAACGTTCCAGGCGCAATTCGCCTTTACCGGCGTCGGCCAGCTCCACCAGCCGAACGCCTGAGGTACTGATATCGAGCCCCACCAGCGGGGGGCTGGCTTGTCCGAACAGAGAACCAAGATTGATCACGAGCGCACTCCTTACCTACTACGTCGTACTTTCCGCTATGCCAACTGGCTTGCAGATCGAATAATGAAACTGGCCCGCTGTCGGGGAAATTTGTTATAAAACCGTTATTTAGCCTCTGTACATGAGGCAATACATTAAATCGTAGCAACAGAGCCGACGGGGTGTAAAGGTATTTCTGCATTGTAATATTTGGCCAATAGGCGCCGAAACCACACTCTGTGAACCAGTTACCATCACAGTTGTCAAGAGCATTAAGGAAGCCGTGGGCAGACCGGCAATTGCTTGCCGATCTGCCCACGGAACAGGTGCGCCGCCCCAAAAAGGGCTGCTCTATAATGATTGTCCTTAATAAACTTGACGAATCGACCCGTAATGACATCGACCAAACCCGACGCCAAGGCTACTCCGGCGCCGCCGCGCTCGGCCAAGCGCATTTTGCTGCTGATGCTGGGCGCCGCCCTCGGCACCGCCGTGGTGGGCGTCCTGATTGTCGTTTTTGCACTGGCGATGGCCTACCCCAACCTGCCCGCCCTCGATACCCTGACCGACTACCGCCCCAAGATGCCGCTGCGGATTTTCTCCGCCGATAATGTGCTGATCGGCGAGTTCGGCGAGGAGCGCCGCAACCTGGTCCACATCAAGGAGATTCCCGACGTGATGAAAAAGGCCGTGCTGTCGATCGAGGATACCGCCTTTTATACGCATTCGGGAATCGACTACGTCGGCATCCTGCGCGCCACCCTGCACAATCTGCGCGGCGGCGCCAAGCACGGCGCCTCCACCATCACCCAGCAGGTGGCGCGCAACTTCTTCCTGTCGAGCGAACAAACCTTCAAGCGCAAGGCCTATGAAGTGCTGCTGGCGTGGAAGATCGAAAAGAACCTCACCAAGGACCAGATCCTTGAGGTCTATATGAACCAGATCTACCTGGGCCAGCGCGCGTTCGGCTTCGCGTCCGCCGCGCAGATCTATTTCGGCAAACAGTTAAAAGACATCAGCGTGGCCGAAGCGGCCATGCTGGCCGGCCTGCCGAAGGCGCCGTCGGCCTACAACCCAGTGGTCAACCCCAAGCGCGCCCGCACGCGCCAGCAATATATTCTGCAGCGCATGCACACCCTGGGCTACATCACCGACGCCCAGTACGAGGAAGCGCGCGAAGAACGCCTGCGCGTCAAGACCGACAGCGCCGACTTCGGCGTGCACGCCGAATACGTGGCCGAAATGGCACGCCAGCTGGTGTATGAGCAGTTCAAGGAAGACACCTACACGCGCGGCCTGAACGTATTTACCACCATCACCAAGGCCGACCAGGACGCCGCCTACCTGGCGCTGCGCCACGGCGTGATGGAATATGAACGGCGCCACCCCTACCGCGGTCCGGAAGCCTATATCGACATTCCAAAGAATAAAGAAGAAGCCGATGAAGCCGTCGAAGCCGAACTGGCCGAGCATCCGGACAGCGACGACATCGTGGCCGCGATGGTGCTGGCCGCCTCGCCCAAGGAAGTCACGGCCGTGACGGCGTCTGGCGAAGAAATCAAGATCACCGGCAGCGGTCTCGCGTTCGGCTCCTCCTGGCTGTCCGAAAAAGCCGCGCCGAACCGCCGCATCAAGCGCGGCGCCGTGATCCGGGTCAGCCAGGATGGCGGCACGGTCTGGAGCATCACCCAGATGCCGGCGGTGGAATCGGCGTTTGTGGCCACCGACACGCGCGACGGCGCCATCCGCGCGCTGGTGGGCGGCTTCGACTACAACCGCAACAAGTTCAATCACGTGACCCAGGCCTGGCGCCAGCCGGGCTCCTCGTTCAAGCCGTTTATTTACTCGGCCTCGCTCGAACGCGGACTGTCGCCCGCCACCCTGATCAACGACGCCCCGATCTCCTTCGACGCCGGCCAGACCGGCGGCCAGGCCTGGGAGCCGAAGAACTACGACGGCAAGTACGAAGGCCCGATGTCGATGCGGCGCGGCCTGACCAAGTCCAAGAACATGGTCTCGATCCGCATCCTCAACAAGATCGGCGCCAAGTATGGCCAGGAATACACGACCCGCTTCGGCTTCGAGCCCGAGCGCAACCCGCCCTACCTGACCCTGGCGCTGGGCGCCGGCGCCACCACGCCGCTGCAGCTGGCCGGCGCCTACGCGGTGTTCGCCAACGGCGGCTACCGCATCAGCCCTTACCTGATTTCCAAGGTGACCGACGCCAACGGCAAGGTGCTGTCGCAAGCCACGCCCGACCGCGCCGGCGACGAGGCCAACCGCGTGATCGATGCCCGCAATGCTTACCTGGTCGACAGCATGCTCAAGGACGTCGTGCGCTTCGGCACCGCCACCAAGGCCCTGTCGCTCAAGCGCACCGATATTTCAGGCAAGACCGGCACCACCAACGATTCGATCGATGCCTGGTTTGCCGGCTACCAGACCAACCTGGTCGGGGTGGCGTGGATCGGCTACGACCAGCCCAAGAACCTGGGTAACAAGGAAACCGGTGGCGGCCTGGCCCTGCCGATCTGGATCGGCTACATGGCCAAGGCCTTGAAGGATGTGCCGGTCGAAGAGCGCCCGGTGCCCGAGGGGCTGGTGTATGTGGGCGATGAATACTACTACGCCGAGAACCCGCCCGGGACCGGCGTCACCAGCCTGGACGTGGGCGTGGCAAGGACGGTGCCGGCCGAGGAGCGCATCAAGGAAGCGGTGAAGAACGAGTTGTTCTGATGCAACGGCGCCCGGGAAGCGCCGCGCCACTATAGTAAGATCGCGCGATGAGAATTTTCCCATGGTCCGGGCGCGGCGCGCCGCTGATGGCGGCGCTGTTGCTGTCGGCCGGCGCCCACTTGCTGCTGCTGCTGATCGCCGAGCGTGGACGCCGCATCGACCCGGCGGCAGCGGCCAGTCCGGCGCTGCAGCTTCGCCTGCGCGCCGCGCAGCCCCGGGCCGCGCTGGAAGTCCCGCCCGCGCCGCCCGCCGAGGCGGCGCAAGCCACGGCGACCGGCGTGGCCCCGGCTGCGCCGGCGGCCGCCTCCGGCCAGCCGCAAGCAGCGGCCACGGCACCGCCCGGCCCGGTTCCGGCTCCGGCCTTTGCGGTGGCCGTCGCGCCCGGCGAACAGCTGGACCTGATGAGCGAAGTACAGCTGCGCTACCCCACCACCATGCCGCCATCGGCGCTACTGGCCTACAGGGTCACCGGCGCGGGGACGGGTCCAGGCGCGGACACGGCCACACTCAACTGGACGGTGGAAAACGGCGACAGTTACCGGCTCGACTATGAAGGGCCCGGCCAGGTGACGCGCAGCCAGGGCAGCATCGGCGACGGCGGCATCAGTCCGGCCAGCGCCAGCGACGAGCGCGCCGGCGGCGTGCAGCGCACGTATTTCGACCGCGCCGCGCGCCAACTGGCATTTAGCGCCACCCACCTGAAGTATCCGATGATCGATTCAGTCCAGGACCGGCTGTCGGTGCTGATGCAGCTGGCGGCGGTCGGCCTGGCCAATCCGCAACGCCTGGCGCAGCCGATCGTCTTCGTCGTCGGCGGGGCCGCCGGCGTGGCCACGGTGCGCTTCGATCCGGCCGGCAGCGAGACCATCGAGTCCGGCCTCGGCCGCATCGAGGCGCTGCGCTTCATCGTCTCGGGCACACCCGGCGCGGGCCGGCTGGAAGTGTGGCTCTCGCCCAGCCATCACTGGCTGCCGCTGCAGTTGCGCAGCAGCGCCGCCGACGGCAGCGTCACCACCCATACGGCAACGCGGATCGAGCTGGGCGGCGCGGCGCCGCCCTGACTTCAGTCGGCGACCCGGCGCCAGCCCGCCTTGCGGGCCGCCCGGGTGATCGCCGGCGTCACGCCGGTGGTGATGGTGCGTCCGTCGGCCGTGGTGGTCACCATCTTCAGGGCGCCCGAAGGCAGGCGCACGATGATGAAACCGACCGCCACCGAGGTGTTCGACAGCACCGTCCCGGCCAGGCCGCTGTCGCTGGTGTAGTGGCCATTGCAGACGTTCAGGGTGTACACATTGCTGGTACCGCCCACCGAGCAGGATGAGGACGAGGTCGGGATATTGGTCACGACGTTGGCGGTGCCGCTGACGATCTTCGGATCCAGGTTCACCCGTTCCCCGCTGTTGAGATTGAAGTCGACGTACCAGCCGTCCTTGGACGTACGGCCCGGCTGCACGGTCAGGTCGACCTCATGGCCGGTGATCTCATAGCCGCCGGTGGCGCTGCTGAGGGTTTGCTTGACCATCGTGCTGCCGCGTGCGGACACGGTCGTGGCCGAATCCCTGACCAGGTAGGTCGACTGCAGCGTGCTGTCGGTGACATCCGGCAAGTCGAGCAGGCGGCCGGTCCCGAACAGCACGAACTTGCTGGCCACCGTGTCGAGCAGCGCGCCGGCGCTATCGCGTATCTCCACTGCGCAGGTGGTGATATCCGGATGGGTGGTGATCGGCTGGCTTGCGCCGGTCGTGGTCAGCAAGGTCTTGACGATGGCACTTCCGGCCCCGCTCATGTCGAAGCGCCACATCTGGCCCAGGTTGTCGCCGCCATAGATCTGCGTGATGACCGGATCGGCATCCGGGTTGGCGGTGATGGCGGTGATCTTGGCCAGGCCCGATGGCGTGGTGGGGTCGCCGGAGCCGGTAGCGATCTTTTCGATGATGGCGCCGGTGCCGACATTGATCACATACAGGAAGCCGCCGCCGCTGCCGCCGGCCACCCCGTCGCTGCCGGGCACGTTATTGTAGCCCGAGGTCACGAACACTACCCACTGGCCTTTCCACATGCCGAACTGCGGGCTGCCGAATGTCAGGCCCAGATCGGTATCGCTGATGGCGCAGACGGTGCTGTCGGCGCAGATCTCCCACAGCGCTTTCGGGTTGACCGGATCGGTCACGTCGAGCGCATAGTAGCCGCGGCCACCGGCGTTCAAGCCGGCCACCAGCACGGTTTTCCAGGCGCCGCCGATCTGCACGTCAGCGACTTCGGGCGAGCCGTCGACCGTGAACTGGTGGTTGGTGCCATAAGTCAGGCTGGTCTGGGCGTACAGCTTCTTCATGGTGATGCGCGGCACGTAAGCCCACATTTCCTCGCCATGGTCGCCCGGGCCGGCCTTGAACGCATGCAGCATGCCGTCGTTGGCGGCGGCAAACACGGTCGCCTGGCGCGCCGCCCAGGCAGCTTTGTAGGCTGCATAGCCGGCCAGCGTGTAGCCTTTGCGCGGCTCGCGCAGGTAGGCCGGCTTGGCCGATGCGATATCGCCCAGCACGATCGGGATCGGGCTCGCGTCGGTGGTTTTCGCGTAGCTGCGGAACAGGCTGTCGTTGGCATGCTGCTGCTGGCCGCGCAACCAGTTGACGACGTTGTTGCCATCGTTGACCAGGGCGCGGTCGGCGGCGCTGAGCGAACTGCATTGGGACAGGCTGACGCACTTGGCATCGAACCAGGATTTTTCCAGCGCGTTCATGCTGGCGTACTTGAAAGGTTTGAGCGTGTTGCTCGAAGCGTCCAGCATCCTGATGTCGCGCACGTCGGTGGCGGCCGAGACCAGCTTGCCCAGGTTGTCGGTGGTGCTCCACACGACAGTCGGATTGACCACGCCGGTGACGGTGTCGATTTTCTTGTCGGTCAATTCGCCGTACCACTTCACGGTGGTGAAGGTGTCCGAGAAAATATCGTTGTCCTGCTGCGAGATGTTCGGGGTCGAGGTCGCCGCCGCCGCCGCCGCGCCGGTGCGGATCTGGATATTGTTCAATGCCTCATTCAGGCCCGTCACCACCTCGTCGGGATCGGCCGCCGACAGGTATTTGCCATGGCCGTTGATGGCCGCGTGCCACAGGTCGTCGACCCGCTCCTGCACCGTGCTGCTGCCGCTCGAGGTTTGCGGGTCGGGCCAGACATAGGTACCATTGCTGTTCCATGGGCAGCCGCTGGCTGCGGTGACGAGCTTGTAGAAGTCGCCCCCGACGGTGGGCGAGGTATCGTAGTTGCGGTCGAAATCCATCACGCCGACCATGCCCAGGCCGAGCGTGTAGGTCTTCATGTGCAGATGGGAGTTTTCACCCGGCCCGGCCGGTACCTGGCCCTGCTTGGAGAGGTCGTCGATGGCCGAATTGAGCGTGGCCAGGCCGGTGTTGGAGCCGCCGTTGTACCAGTACAGCGCGATATCGGCCAGCGACTGCGGCGGCTGCGCGCGGGTGTCGACGCAGCCCTTGATGCGGCTGCAAAAGCGCGCGGCGCTTTCGGCACTGTCGGTATTGGTGACGGTCGCCGCGGCGCTGCCGTTCCAGTAGCCGTCGGAGGTGACGAAGGTAAAATTCTGCTGGCAAGGGTATTCCACCACATCGTTGGACGCATCGGCGTACATGCGGCCGATGTTATGCAGGGCCGGCCGGGTCGGGGTGCCGCCGCTGCCGTTCATGCCGTACAGGTGGTCGTACCAGTTGGACCGCGCCGTGCCGGTAAAGTCCTTCGGCAGCTGTTGAAAAGTGCCGTTCGCCGCCCCGACGGACAGGGAGACAATTCCGACCCGGAAGTTCGAGTTGAGCGGCTGGAACGCACGCCCCAGCGCGGTCTTCATCATCTGGTTGCGGGTCTTGTAGTAGGTGTACCAGTTGGCGAAGTTGGTCATCTCTTCATCGTAGCTGCAGGCATTGGCCACGCTGGTGCAATCGCTGCGGTTGGCATCCTTGGGGTAGACGGTCTGCGATGGAACGATGTCGGTGCGCACGAAAATCGCCGAGCCGGCCGACAGCGGCGTGGCCGAGACCGGCACCACATCTTCGGCGCTGTTGTTTGAGGCCGTGGTGGTGAACACAATACTGCCCTGGCTGGCGTTGCCGCCCGCGCCGGTGTTGTTGCTCAACGCCGCCATGGTCACCGCCAGGCCGGTGGCGCCGGCAGGATCGACCAGGCAGACCACGCCGGCCGGCTTGCCGGCGCAGGCATTGGTGATGGCGTTCGGCGCCGCATAGGCGTCGATGGCGCCAGTGGTGCCGATCTTGGCCGCAATCGCGCTGGCCACCGACGAGGCCGACTGGCCGCGGCTGAGCGTCAGCGAGCTGCCCATGATATTCGTCGCGCCGAGCCTGGTGCCGGACGCCAGTACCGGCGTCGCAGTCGTGCTGGTGGTGCCGCTGACGGTGATGAAGGCCGTGGCCGGCGCGCCGACGATGGCCGACACGCCCCAGCCGTTGCGGCTGTTGTCGGGTACCACCGAGCACTGCCCCAGCGCCTTGCTGGTGGCGCCGCTCACGCAGTCGATCGGGATCACGGCCACCAGGTTGGTGGTGGCCAGCGTGATACCCCATGACGAGCAGCTCGGCACGCTGCCGGAACTGGGCGTCTTGACGCAAGCCGTGTACTGGTTGGCCAGCCCGGTCTTGGCGACGATCGAGGCGGCAATCGCTTCAGCGACCTGGGCCTGTTTGGTGCTGGTATTGCTGCCGGTCGAAGCCGACACCGCGCCATTGCTGATGACCACCGGGCCGCCCGACTCCGCGACGGTGATGCTCATGATGGTCGAGGGCTTGGACGTGGCGCTGCTGCCAACCGTGATCACGCCGTAGGCCGCGGCCGCGGCCGAGGCGGGGCTGGAAAAGCGCGGATAAATGTAGTTGGGCGAGAGGTACTTGGCCTGGCAGGTGGTCAGCGCCGTGGAGTTGCACCAGCGCACCTTGGCCGCCACCGGATAGCCGGCCGGCGCCGCCGCGCCCGGGGTGGTGCTCACGCAGTTCTTGAGGGTGACGTCGGTGCAGTATTCAGCCGCCTGGATGCTGTAGTAATAAGGATTGGACGTATGCGCCGTGGCGGTGCGGTAGGTGCTGTCCGGATAACTGTAGGTGGCGGTGTTGTAGACGCAGGCCGAGCCGTTGCACCACTTCAGGTCGGGAAAGCCGGTGGTCAGGTTGATGGTGCCGGAGGACGACATGTTCAGGCCGGTGGTGTTGATGCCGAAGCCATCGCCGGCCACCGAGGTCCAGCCGCTGGTGCGCGCGCGCGTCATCGACGCATAGCTGGTGCCGTCGGCGCGCACCGGCGGCGTGTAGGTGATGCGCGGGCTGTAGTACTGGCGATTGAAGTCGGCCGTCATGAAAGGCGGATCGCCCGGCGCGCAGCTGCGCGTTCCGGCCGACAGCGTGGCCCCGCTGCGGCACAGGGAATCGTTCACGTAGTCCGGGGTGTAGGTCTGCGCCATCGAGCCCGAGTTATCGAACAGCACCATCAGGTTCGGCTTGATGGTGCCGCTGCCGGTGATGTTCATCAGCGGCACCTGGGCGATATTGGTCGGCGCGGCCTGGGCGAAGCCGGACACGAGCGCGAGGCTGAGACTGAGGCTGACGCTGGAAATGGATGAACGCTGCATGCTGGACTCCGTGGTGCTGGGTGAACTGTCAGAAAATGCTGGCGGGCTTACACGCCCACCACGACGACCATCTGGTTGACGACATTGCCGCCGCGCGTGCCGAAAATGCGCGCCGTAATGACGTAATGCAGCTGGGGACTGCCGGCGTAGCTCGGGGTATTGGCGGCCAGGCTGGCGCCGATCGCCACCGGGCTGTTCAGGGTGGAAGGCGCGGCGGTCTGCATGCAGCTGTTGCCGGCGGTGTCGTAGGGCACCGGCAAGGCGCACATGCGGTGGATCACATATTCGATCTTGTTGCCGCTGGGGTCGACGATGGTTTGTGAGCCGGTCCAGAACTCCGCCGACGACGTGGACTGGGTGGTATCGAAGGTCGCCAGGTAGCCGTCGGCATGACTGTCGGTGTTGAGCAGACGCTTGTTCGTGACGGCGGTCGTGCTCAGCCACTGGAAGGCCGTCACCAGCCCCAGGTCGGCCGCCCGGCTCATCTGGTCCTTATAGACCAGGTTACCGGTGGTCAGCGCCGCCGAGTTGCTTGATTTGAACAGGTAGACGCTGCTGATCATCAGTACCAGCAGCATCATCAGCATGACCGGCAGGGCCAGGCCCTGCTGCCGGCCGCGGTGGAATCTCAGGATGGGCTGGTTCATGATGCGGTCGGCCTCCAGGCGGAATTGCGCATCGGGACGATGGTCTCGAACACCCGATAGCGGTAGCAGCGCCAGTCGACGCTGTCGCCGGCCACGTTGACATCGACGGTGATGGGCACAGGCGCCACGCCGGTCGGCTGGATCGAGGAGAACAGCACCGGTTTGGCGGTGGTGGCGGTGCAGCTGGCGCCGGGGGCCGCCCGCTCCGGCGCTTTGCCGCGCGCCACCACGGCCAGGCGCAAGGCTGCGATACGCGGGTAGTCGCCGGCGCTGCCGGCCACACCGTTGCCGTCGGCATCGATCATCGTGGCGGACCATTGCATGACCACCATCCCGTTTTCCGGCAAGAAGGTGTTGCCCGGCCGGGTATCGAAGCCGTACTGCGCCTTGATCGAAACGATGTTGTCGGCCACGGTCGCCGGCGTCTCGCTGGCCCCGGCCAGCTTGGTCGAGCGCAGCTGCAGGAAGCCGTTGGCCACCGACCAGGTGTTGAGCTGCAGGCGGCTGGCCGGACCCAGGTTGAACATGCGCGCCTGCCCGGCCAGGTAGCTTTCGCCCAGGTTGCCGGAATTGAAGCGCCGGTCCGAACCGGCATCGACCGTCACGTACTGCGGCATCGGCGGCGCGGCGACGGTGGCCGGGTCGTTGGCGATCTGGGCCAGCGAGCACTTGGCCGAGCCCGGGGTTTCCGGCGCCACCACGATCACGTCGCCGGTGTTAAAGCCATACGGGATGCGGTCCACATCGAGCCGGGTGCCGCCGGAGAGGTTGGCGATCAGGCGCAGGCTGCCGGTGCCGCTCGGCGAACTGCCGCCATACAGGCTGATGGTATCGGGAGCGGCGCCGTTGGAGACGATCAGCGCCGCCGCCATCGGGCGCACGGTCAGGCCGCCACTGCTCGCCTCGGCCAGTTCGAAGCCTTCGCTGTCGCTGAAGATGGTGTCGCAGCCGGCCACGATGGGATCGTTGATTCCCCAGCCGGCCTGGCCCGCATCGCTGCTGATCGAGAACATCGCCAGCGCGCCGTTCTGCATCGAATCGGAGCTGCCCAGGGTGTTCTGTTTGTTCTGTTCCGACTGGCCGACCATGCGGGTGGCAAAAGTGAGCGCGAGCAGGCCCACGGCCACGCTGACCAGCAGTTCGACCAGGGAAAAGCCGCCGTGCGGCCGGAGAGGTGCGGGCTTGCTCATGCCGATCTCGCCAGGTAAAAGGTGACCAGATGGTTATTGGCCTTGTCGCCCGCCTTGCGGGTCCAGCTGATGTCGACATCGATCCGGCTGGTGGTGCCCGTCACCGGGGTGACGGCGATGCTGACCATGGCGCCTGGGATCGCGCTGCGCGTCTCGTTGTACCAGCCGGTCAGCTGCGAGCCGGGTGTAGCGCCCTTGGCCATCGCATAGCTGTAGATGTTGATGATGTCTGTGCTCATCAGCCCGGACAGCTTGTCGGTGGCCAGTGCCGCTTCGGCGCGCAGGGTGGCGTCCGACAGCGCCGAGATGGCGCGCACCTGCATGCCGACCGCGCCGAACAGGCCGATGCCGAGGATGACGATGGCGATCAGGGCTTCCAGCAGCGCGACGCCGCGCTGCTTGCGCCGCGCCGGCGCGCGGCGAAGCTTGGGGTTCAAGGTGGACATAGGCGAGAGTCTCCGGCCGCTGCGTGGGGAAGGCATTTCACGGTCATGCCGGCCAGGGTGACCGCCACGGCCGTGCTGGGAAAGCTGCCGGCCTCGACCGCCGTCAAGGTCAGGCGCGCCAGCCGGGTGTCGACATTCTGGTCGACCCAGCCGACCGGGGTGAAATACAGGCGGTCGGCGCCGGCCGGGGCCAGCGTCACATTGAGCACATCACGGTTCGGCAGCGCCGAGGACGAGCCGACCAGGGAGCGGTAGCCGGCGGCCCCGGCCGGATCGTTGCTGGCAGGTGCGGCGGGCGTGGACCAGATCCCGTTGTCGTCGTTGCACGGCTCGGAAGGCGTGGGGAAGCAGATGTCGACTTGCCAGTCGAGCTGCTGGCTGGCCGGATTTTCGCTGAGCACCAGCCGGCTGGCACTGTTGTGGCTGAGCGCCTGGGTGCGCGCCTGGCGCAAGCCATCGGCATAGAACTCGGCGGCGCCGGTGGCGCGGTTTGCTTGGATCCAGTCGGACATATGGGGGACGCCGACGGCCAGCAGCACCGACATGACGCACAGGCCGATCACGATTTCGATCAGGCTGATGCCGCGCTGGCGGGCGCGGGCGAGGGCGCTTACTGAGTACATTTTCCGCCCTTCCGGTCCACCCAGCAGGTGGCATTGGTGGTCCATCCGGACGGTACCGCGGTGGTGGCGCGCACGCCCGACTGGTCGATCGTATAGGTGAAGCCGGCCGCCTCGCCGACCCCGGTGGCCGTCACGGTGTAGGTGGTGGCGCTGGCACTGCCGAGCGAAAAATTGAAGTTGACGGTGTTGGCCGGCATCCGGTCGAAGCCGGCGAAAGTGCGCTTGTTGGCCCAGAACTGCTCGGCCTGGGGCGGCACGGCGGTCAGGGCACTGAAGGCGTCCGTCAGGCGCGAGCGGGTGACGTATTCCTTGTAATTCGGCAGTGCGATGGCGGTCAGGACACCGACGACGACCACGGCTATCATCAATTCAATCAGACTGAATCCGCGTTGTACCTTGTTCATTCGAGCGCCCCTAAAAATTGTTTCCACACATCAACATTAAGGGCAAGTATAAACGCCGAAGCTGACAATACCCTGAAGAAACGTTTCTATGTGGAACGGGCGCAACGTAAACATGTTGCCCGGAAGGTGGGCAGGCCGGCCCCTCCGTGCATATTGATGTCGATTAAGTACTCGTCGAGAAATAAATGTGAAGTTTTGGCGAACAGAACCGGATGCGGTGCAAGGCGGCCGCTGCGCCGCAGTGCGAGCACTGCAAGCAGTGGCCAACGCAGCAACGCGCCGGTTATGGCAGCCAAAAATCACATTTATTTATTGGCGAGTACTTTAGCTCACATTAAGGGACTTCTGACGGCTCACTTCAGGCTGACCTGCGCCCCGCCCTGGCGGCTCGCCTCGACCGCCAGCGCGGCAAACAGCTCGGAGCCGTCGCGGGTATTGATCCACTGGCCATCGACGCGCTTGTAGTGGTAGCCCCCGGCCTTGGCGGCCACCCACATCTCGTGCATCGGCGCTTGGCTGTTGACGATGATCTTGGAACCATTGTCGATAAATTCGATCTCCAGCACATTGCCGCTGCGTTTGCATTCCACGTCGATCACGTCTTCATCGTTGAGCCGATCGAAGGATTCTTCGATCTCATCAAGGGTGGATTCGGCCAGGTCCAGAAATTCGCTATCGCTCATCATGCTACACTCCAAGGTCTCTTGAATAAATAAACCCAGATTCTAATCGTGAAGTCCTCTCTTGCGCTCAATACCGGCATCGCCGCCGTGGTCTTGACCCTGCTGGCAGGCTGCGGGCAGACCGGCCCGCTCTACATGCCCAAGCCGCCGGCCAAGCCTGCCGCGCCGCCGGCCCCGCACACCCCGTCGGCCACCGCTCCCGCTGCCCAGTCACCCATCAATACCCCCTCATAACTAATACAATATGTCGCACTTTTCGTTCCAAGACGGCGTCCTGCACGCCGAAAGCACCTCCCTGTCCCAGATCGCCGAGCAGTTCGGCACGCCGACCTATGTGTACTCCAAGGCCGCGCTGCTGAAGAACTTCCACGGCTACGCCGATGCCTGCCGCGGGCGCGATGCGCTGGTGTGCTACGCCATGAAAGCCAATTCCAACCTGGCGGTCCTGAACCTGCTGGCGCGCGAGGGAGCGGGCTTCGACATCGTCTCGGGCGGCGAACTGCTGCGCGTGATCGCCGCCGGCGGCGATCCGAAGAAGGTGATTTTCTCGGGCGTGGGCAAGAGCGCCGACGAGATGCGCCTGGCGCTGGCGCACGACATCCTGTGCTTTAACGTCGAATCGATCCCCGAGCTGCACCGCCTGAACGCGGTCGCCGGCGAAGTGGGCAAGAGCGCGCGCGTGTCGCTGCGCGTGAACCCGAACGTCGACGCCAAGACCCATCCTTATATCTCGACCGGCCTGAAAGCCAACAAGTTCGGCGTGGCCTACGACGACGCGCTGGCGACCTACCGCGCCGCCGCCGCCCTGCCGCACCTGGAAGTGGCCGGCATCGACTGCCATATCGGCTCGCAGCTGCTGGACGACGCCCCGCTGCTCGAAGCGCTGGACAAGCTGATCGACCTGATCGACACCCTGCGTGCGGAAAACATCCATGTGCACCACCTGGACCTGGGCGGCGGCATCGGCATCAACTACGGCGACGGCGAACCGGTGCCGGTGGGCGACTACGTGGGCCGAGCCTTTGCCCGCATCGACGCCTGGCGCGCCGCCAGCTACGGCGGCGCACCGATCAAGGTGATCTTCGAACCGGGCCGCTCGATCGTGGGCGACATCGGCGTGCTGCTCACCCGCGTGGAATACCTGAAGCCGGGCGAGGAAAAGAACTTCTGCATCGTCGACGC
Source organism: uncultured Oxalobacteraceae bacterium (assembly GCA_946479255.1). Next base: position 7,981 of record CAMLFK010000024.1, on the reverse strand, counting down.
GGCCATGAACGACCTGCTGCGCCCGACCCTGTACCAGGCCTGGATGGATGTGCAGCCGGTCGCCCGGAGCGCTGCCCAAGCCCATACCTACGACGTGGTCGGCCCGGTGTGCGAATCGGGCGACTGGCTGGCCAAGGAGCGCCAGCTGGCGGTGGAAGCGGGCGATGTGCTGGCGGTGATGCAGGCCGGCGCTTACGGCTTCGCCATGGGCTCTAATTACAACACGCGCGGCCGTGCGGCCGAGGTGATGGTCGACGGCGGCAAGGTGCACCTGGTGCGCCGGCGCGAAAACCCGGCCGAGCTGTTCGCGCTGGAGTCGCGCATCGATTGAAGCGCTCGCCATAGGGCGAGCGCTGCTCAAATAAGTTGCAGGGCCGACACATGCGGTGTTACAGTCTCATATCTTAAGAATAATTATGAGACCGTGAAACCGTATGTGCCCGATACCGCAGGAAACCAGCTTACCCCCCTCCGCACCCGAACAGAAGTCCTTCCTTCAGCGCCCGTTCAATCGCGCCGCGCTGGTCCTGATGCTGCTCATCCACCTGGGCTTGCTGACGTCCGTTGTGCTGTCACCCTCGCGCATTGTCGCGCCGTCTAAAGGAGAGCGCAGTACCGAAGTGGTCGTCTATATGCCGCCCACGCCGGAAAAAAAGATCGAACCTCCGCCCCCGCCCAAAGTCGCCCCTCCCCCGCCGCTTCTGCCGCCCCCGGAGCCGCCCAAAATCGAGCCGCCGCCCAAGCTCGATTTCAAGCCTGACGCCATTGTCGCGCCGGTCGTCGAGACGCCCCCGAAGCCGCCCGCGCCCGAGGCCCCGCCCGCGCCGCCGGCCAGCAAGCCTGCCACCGCGAAGGCGGACGCCGGCACCCCCGCAAACGCCGGGAGCGGCGCCCCCGGCGCCCCCAAGCTGTTTGAAGATTGCGAGGGGACGGATCTCAACATTGTCGCCGATGTCTATCAGCTGCGCACCGAAACCAGATCGGTCAACGAGATGCGCCGGCGCAAGCCCATCAAGCGGGTCTGCCTGGCCCAGCTCGATATCACGCCGCGCTCCTTCCGGCAGGGCTTTCCGGGCCTGGAAAAGATGATCGAGTGGTTCGGCCTGGATATTCGCTTCACCGTCAATATTGCGGAAACCGGCAACTGGGAGCTGATGCTATTGTCGGACGACGGCGCCATCCTGAGCATCGACGACCAGGAGGTGATCAACAACGATGGCATCCACGCGGCGTCACCGGAGATGGTCACGGTGAAGCTGGAAAAAGGCGTGCGTAATTTCCGCGTGCGCTACTTCCAGGGCCCGCCCGACGGCGTCGCGCTGATGCTTGGATGGAAAAAGCCCGGCGCGGCCGATTTCAGCTACCTGCCGCGCAAGCTGATTGGCCGGCCGCCGGCCGCCTCGCTGGCGGCGATCGTGCCGAAAGAATAAGCTTCGCTGCCCGGCGCTTGCGGTCCCGGCTTGTCCGGCCGCAGCAGGAAGTCGGCCAGGGCCGGGAGCAGTACCAGGGCAATGTGGACCGTCGGCAGGCTGCACAGGTCGTTGGAGAGTGCGCGCGGTAATCGCGTTCAGCATGCCCTGCTTGCGCGGCAGGTCCGACCAGCGCGGATTGCCATCGTTGCTGTGGGGAGGAGGCTGGCCTAATCGTCGGCCGGCGCGTACTCGATGCGGTCGCGGCCATTTTCTTTGGAGCGGTACAGTGCCTGGTCGGCACGATCGATCAGCTCGGCCGCCGGCAAGGGACGCCGCGGGTCAAAGGCGATCGCGCCGAAGCTGCCGGTGACGGCGATTGCCTGGCCATCGCCGATACTGATCGGTTCGCGGCGGATCGCATGCCTCAGCTCCTCGACGCGCACGCTCCCGCCGGCCTCGTCCAGGCCCGGCAGCAGCACCAGGAACTCCTCGCCGCCGTAGCGGCCCACCGCATCGCTTTGCCGCACGGCCGCGCAGAGGCGCGCCACCGCTTCGCGCAATACCGCGTCGCCGGCCGCATGGCCGTAGTTGTCGTTGACGCGCTTGAAATGGTCCAGGTCCAGCAAGACCAGCAGTAGCGGCTCCTGCCTGGCGATGGCCTGTTCCAGCGCATGCTCGATGATTTCCATGATGGCGCCGCGATTCCAGGCCCCGGTCAGGCTGTCCTTGAGCGCGCGCTGGCGCAATTGCTCGCGTGACAGCTCCAGCTCGCGCGTACGCTCGCGCACCAGCTGCTCGGTATGCAGTTGGCGCCGCAGCAGATGGCGCACCCGCAGCCGGTACAGCAGCGTCAGCAACAGCAGCGACAGCAATGCGCACAGCAGATAGAACCAGGTGGCGCGCCACCATGGCGGCAACACCTTGACCGTCTGCCTCCGCAAGGGCGAGCTGCTGTGGCTGAACGCATTGCTGGCGTAGTATTCGAACTGGTAGTCCCCTGGCGGCAGGGCGGCGTAGCGCAAATGTGGCGTGGCCGATTCGGCCCAGGCGTTTTCCAGTCCGGCGAGCCGGTAATGGAAACGCAGCGCGCCGCGGTTTTGGGGGTGCAGGCTGGCCAGGCTCAGCTCCAGCGGCGCGCTCGACCAGGGCAGTGTCCACGGCTGGTCCAGCGCCAGCGGCTGCGCGCCGCGCAGCGCCTCTTCGATACGCACGCTCAGTTGCCGCGGCGCGAACAAGAGCTCGGGGCGGCGCACATGGGAGGCGCCGTTGCTGGTGGCGATCCACATGGAGCCGTCCGTGTCTTCATAAAAGACGCTGCCATTGGTGTCGTTCCAGATCAGGCCATCGTTCTGGTTAAAGAAACGCCAGTGCGCGCGGTTCCACACGGCGACCCCGGCATCGGTGCCGACCCACAGCCAGCCGCGCCGGTCTTCCAGGAGGGCATGGATGCTGGCGCCGCGCAATATGCGATTGTCGACAGGCTTGAGCAGCAAGCCCTGCTCGCCGGGGGTCGCACGCCACAGCTTGCCGGCCGTATCGGCAATCCACAGGGAACCGTCGCCAGCGCAACTCATGGCAGCGAGATCGGCGTCGCCACCCGGTTGATGCACTATATAACGGCGCCAGCGGCCGCCATCGAGGCTCAGCAACTGGCGAAAGCCCATCAACCATACGGTCCCGCCCGGTGCCTGGCATGCGGCGACCGTTGGATCGAGGTCCTTACCGGCCGGCTGGACCAATCCTTCGGGTGGATGCACTGGCTGCCTGCCCTTGCCGATGTCGAGGACGGAGATGGCGCCGTCGGTTGCCAGCCAGAGGCGTTGCGTCCGGTCGACCAGCAAACGATTCACCACCGGGAGCCGACGGGCGCGAACACTGACCTTGCCGTCCCCGCCCAAGGTCGCCAGCACGCCGGAAAAGGTAGCGCCCCATACCCTGCCCCGGCCGTCGAGCGCCAGGCTGGCCCAATGCTCCGCATGCCCATCCGGCGCCGCCGGCACAAATCGCCGGGCACCCGGCAACAAACGGGCCGCACCGGAATGGGTACCGGCATACAGCACACCGGCACGGTCGCGGACGAAGGACAGCACCAGATTCTTCGGCAAGCCTTGCTTGGTAGTCCAGTTTTCCCAGTTGCCGTAACCCAGCCAGTGGATCAATCCCTGGCCCAATGTGCCCAGCCACAGGCCGCCGCCCTGATCGAACTGCAGCGCATTGACCCCGCCGCCCGCGTTCAAGCCGTTGCCGGGACCGAAGTGCTCCCAGCGGGTCTGGTCCCAACGGACCAGACCGTTGTCTTCATTGCTCAGGATACGGCCCTGGCCATCCTCGGCCAGCAAAGGTGCCGTCAGGTTTTTGGACAGCAGGTCGCCACGCGGCGTGCGGTCGGCAAAGCGTTGCGCGCCAGGCGGCAGGGCGACGATATGGCGATCGCCGCGCGCCCACAACTGGCCGGCGCGGTCGCGCAGGATGGCCTGCCAGTTATCCTCCGGCACGCCCTGAGCGGCGCCCCAGCGCGTCACGCCTGCGGCGGCCTGGTGGCACAGCGCCTTGCCGCAGCCCAGCCATATTGCCCCTCCGGCATCGGCGAGGACGCTGGATATCTCGGACAGGCCGGCATGCTGCGCGATCTGCTGCGGAGAAAATACCGGCTGTACCCGGGTGCGCCCAGCGCGCAGCGTCAGCGTATAGAGCTGTTGGCCGGTGACGATATAGCGGCTGCCGTCCGGGCCCACGGACAGGCTCTGCGACGGCTCGATGCCGATCTTGCGGCCATCGTCGTGCAGCACCGCTTGCAGGCGTTCGCCGATCTTGAGGAAAAGGCCGCTGAAGTTGCCGACCCATAGCTTGTCTTCTTGGTCCACCAGCAAGGCGGTCACATGGGGGTCGGCCAGGCCATCGGCCTGCGCGTAGCGATGAAAGCCGCTGCCGTTGTAGCGAAACAGACCGTTCTGGGTGCCGATCCACAAGTAACCGTTGCGCTCACGCGACATCACCGTGATTGCCAGATTCGCCAGACCTTCCTGCTGGCCGTGATACCGCAGCGGCATTTGCTGTGCCGCCGCCATCAGCGGCAATAGCAGCGCCAGGCCGAGGGCCAGACTGGCCATTGCGATCTTAATCATTCGTTCTGTCTAGGTGATGAGTTCTTTATCCCAAGACTAGCTTATGGTGCGCCTCGATTTTTTCCAAGAAGTATTTTTTGTTGCGTTGCAGCACGACGCGGCCGGCTTCCAGCTGGCACGCGCCGTACTGCTCTGGTGGCCTTAGTTGGCTTCCGTGCGCAGCGGTTTGCCGTTCACGTCGTAGACGGCAGCCTCCAGATGAACCACGGTGGTGACAGCCTTGTCGTCCATCGCATCGGCTGCCAGGATGACCTGATAGTCGCCTTTGGCGATCTTCCAGGTCTTGCTAGGCGAATCGTAGACCGCCAGCAGGCGCGGATCGACGCTGATCGTGCCCTTGGCGCTGGCGCCCGGTTTCACGTCGGCTTTATGGAAACCGACCAGGCGCTTGGGCGCTTCCCACTTCACGCCAAGCGGCGACACATACACCTGGGCGACTTCCTTGCCCGCCATCTTGCCGACATTCTTGATGCTGAACGATGCTTGCAAAATGCCGTCCTTGACGTTCGCGGACAGATCCGACAAGGTGAATCGGGAGTAGGACAGGCCGTGGCCGAATGGGAACAGGGGCTTCTCGCCTTTCAGGTCGAACCACTTGTAGCCGACTGCCGCGCCTTCCTTGTAATCGACGTCGAAACGGGCGTCGGCCACTTCAGGATAGCCGGGCAGCGCCGGGCGCGGCAATTGCGATTCCGATGCCGGGAAGGTGACCGGCAAATGGCCGGAGGGATTGACTTCGCCAAACAGCACGCCGGCAATCGCTTCGCCGCCACTGGTGCCCGGGTACCACGCTTCGAGCACGGCAGACACCTTCGGCAGCCAGGGCATGGTCACCTGACCGCCGGTTTCCAGCACGACCACGGTGTTGGCATTGGCATCAGCCACGGCGGCGATCAAGTCGTCCTGCTTGTTTTCCAGCGACAGGTTCGGCACATCGAAGGCTTCGCCGGTCCACTGGGTGGCGAACACCAGCACCACGTCGCTTTCGCGCGCCAGCTTGGCCGCGGCGGCCGGGTCCTTGCCGTCATTGAAGCTGACCACGGCCTTCGGCATGCGCTTCTGGATAGCTTTCAGGGGCGACGATGGGTAGATCATGACCGGACCGGGCCAAGTCTTGGGGGCCAGTTCCGGCGCGGCATTGCCACCGTGCGGATACACCAGCGAGGAACCGCCACCGGCCATCACGCCGATGTTCGCATAGCCGCCGATCACCGCGACGCGCTTGGCCGACTTATTCAGCGGTAAAAGGTCGCGGCTGTTCTTCAGCAAAACCATGCCCTCTTGCGCATCCTTGAGCGAGACGGCGCCGTTTTTCACGAAGTCGATCGTCTCCGGGACCGGCTTGACCGGGTAGTCCACCACGCCGTGCTCGAACATTGGATGCAGCACGCGCCGCGCCATGTCATCCAGGCGCGCTTGCGGCACCCAGCCGTTCATGACGGCCTCCTTGAGCGGCGGGCCGAAATAGTCGGCTTTGTCGAAAGGCATGCCGGACTGCTGGTCCAGCCCGGCGTTGGCGGCCGGGATGGTGCTGTGGACCGCGCCCCAGTCGGACATGACCCAGCCTTTAAAGCCCCAGTCCTGCTTGAGCACTTCGGTCAGCAGATAGGTATTTTCGCAGGCGAAGACGCCGTTGACGCGGTTGTAGGAACACATGACGGCACCCGGATTGCCCTCTTCTTTAGCAATCTGCAAGGCCAGCAAGTCGGCCGTGCGCGCGGTCTGGTCGTCGATCCGGAGGTTCAGGCTGGTACGGTTGGTCTCCTGGTCATTCAAGGCGAAGTGCTTCATGGTGGAGATCACCCGGTTCGACTGGATGCCCTTGATTTGCGCGCCGACGATTTTGCCGGCCAGGAAAGGATCTTCACCGCCATACTCGAAGTTGCGCCCGCTGCGCGGTTCGCGCACCAGATTGACGCCGCCCGCCAGCAGTACGTTAAAGCCGTAGGCGCGCGCTTCCGAGCCGATCATGGCGCCGCCGGCGTAGGCGGTCTTCAAATCCCAGGTCGCGGCCGTGTTCATGCCCGAGGGCAGCGCGGTGGCGTGCCGCACATTCGGGCCGAGCTGGCTTGCCACGCCCAGGCCGGCGTCGGTTTCAAACAGGTGGGGAATGCCCAGGCGCGGAATGCCGTAAATGAAGCCGGCCGACTGGTTGAGGGAGTCCGGCTGGCGCTTGCTGTTTTTCCAGGTCAGGTCGCCGCCCAGGTAACCGTAGACGAGCTTGAGTTTCTCGTCCATGGTCATTTCTTTGAGGACCAGCTCGGTGCGTTCCGCAGCTTTCATCTGCTTGTTCATCCAGGGCATGGAGGTCGGCGCCGCGAGCGCCGTGGGCGCCGGGGGCGCGACGGCGAAAGCCGCTTGCGCGGACGCCACGCTGGCGCAGCAGAGGCCCGCAGCCACGGCCAGGAGGCTCAGGCTGAACTTTTTGTTCAATTTCATCATCGCTTTCGTTCTCTAGTTCACAGGGTTGTCCATCTGTACGCAGCCCCCACGAGCATGCTTACGAAAATTGGCAGGATGAATTGTTCCAGTGGCGGCCGGAGGGTGCAATTGCAAAAACCGCCATTGGGGCCAACGAAATCGCCCAAGGTATTTACCCGGTTTGAAATTCGGGACAAATCGTTCCCCAGATCATCGATTTTCGTAATTGCGCTGCCCCATGGGGTGGGGCCACAATGGGGATGCACTTGCCCGTCCAAATTCTTCAAGCGAAAGTTACACAATGATTAAGCGGAAAACCCTCTCGTTCGTACTGTCCTGCCTGCTGGCTGCCGGCGCGTGCGCCGCCCAGGCACCGGCCTTCCCGACCATCCTGTACGGGGCGGCCTACTACCACGAGTACATGCCTTACGAGCGGCTCGACAAGGACGTGGCAATGATGAAGGCGGCCGGCTTTAACGTGGTGCGCCTGGGCGAATCGACCTGGAGCTTGTGGGAACCGGAAGACGGCCGCTTCGAGTATGCGTGGATGGACCGGGTCATCGAAGCGATGGGCAAGGCCGGGATCAAAGTCATCATGGGCACACCGACTTACTCGATTCCCGCCTGGATGGCCAAGCAGAACCCGGAAATCCTGGCCACCAAGTTCAATGGCGCCAAGAATACCTATGGCATGCGCCAGAATATGAACACCGACTCGGCGGCCTACCGCTTCTATGCCCAGCGCCTGATCCGCAAGATCGCCGCGCGCTACAAGGACAACCCGCACGTCATCGGCTGGCAGGTCGACAACGAAACGAGCAGCTACGGCGCGGCCAACGAAGATGTCTTCATCCGCTTCACGCATCACCTGGAAAAGAAGTTCGGCACCCCGGAAAACCTCAGCAAAGCCTGGCTGCTGAACTACTGGGGCCAGAACTTGCATAGCTGGGTGGACCTGCCGCGCCCCGACGGCGCCCAGAGCACCGGCTACAAGCTCGAATGGTCGCGCTGGAGCCAGATGCG
>CAMLFK010000023.1 GCA_946479255.1 uncultured Oxalobacteraceae bacterium | reverse complement strand
CGGCACCGGCCCAGCTACAGCCGGTGGCGGCCGTGGCCAAGTCGCCGGCAGCGGCACCGGCACCGGCCCAGCTGCAGCCGGTGGCGGCCGTGGCCAAGTCGCCGGTCGTCAACCCGGTCCCGATCGACTCGCGCGCATCCGTGCTCACGCCAAAGGCCGGCGCAGCATCGGCGGCCGGCGGCGCCGGCGCTGCAGGTGGCGGGTCCAACACCTACACCATCAACATCAACCCCGCTCCAGGGATGGACCCGGCCGCGATCGCGCGCGCCGTGGCCGCTGAACTGGACCGCCGCGAGCGTGCCAAGCAGTCGCGCATCGGCTCGCGCCTGACCGATTGAGGAAGTTTCCATGCTGTTATCACTGGACCAATTCACCTTTGGCATGGATACCCTGCCCTGGCAAGAGCTGCAGCGACAAACGCAGTGGAAACACCGCAGCAGCTCGCGCGTGGGCGCCCGGGATGCGCGCCAGTTCCTCGGCCCGGGCGAGGACGTGGTGACGATCAACGGCGTCCTGGTCCCCGAGATCACCGGCGACGCGCTGTACCTGGACGACCTGCGCGCCATGGCCGACGAGGGCGATGCCTATGTCCTGGTCGACGCTGCCGGCAACGTGTACGGGGCCTTCGTTATCGAATACGTGAACGAGACCCAGAACGGCCACAAGAAGGACGGCACGCCGCGGCGGATCGACTTCACTGTCGGCCTGTCCCGGGTTGACGAAAGCCTGGCGGCCGAGCAGCTGGCGAGTGGGGAATAAATGCGACAGCCGACCCCTGATTTCGTCGTTACCCTGGACGGCAAGGACCTGAGCAGCAAGCTGGCCCCGCGCCTTATCAGCCTGACGATCAACGAATGCCGCAGCGACGAAGCCGACATGCTCGATATCGTGCTCAACGACAGCGACGGCCAGCTGGCCCTGCCGTCCAGGGGCGCCGTCCTGGCCGTGTCCATGGGATGGGCTGGCCAGCCCCTGGTCGACAAGGGCACATTCACCGTGGATGAAGTCGAGCACAGCGGGTCCCCGGATATCCTCACCCTGCGCGCGCGCAGCGCGTCCATGACCAAGAACATGGGCACACGCCAGGAGAAAAGCTGGCACGGTCAAACCCTGGGCGGCATCGTGAAGGCGATCGCCGGCAAGCACAGCCTCAAGCCGGTGGTGGGGGACCAGCTGGGCAAGATCGCAATCCCGCACATCGACCAGACCCACGAAAGCGACATGGCCTTCCTGACGCGCCTAGCGAAGCGCTACGACGCCGTCATGACCGTGAAGGAAGGCAACCTGCTGTTTATGCCGATCGGCCAGGGCGAGACCGCCAGCGGGAAAAAGTTGCCCGTCATCGCCATCACCCGCAAGGACGGCGACCAGCACCGGTACCACGTTGCCGACCGCGAGAACTACGAAGGCGTGCGCGCCTACTGGCACAACGGAAAGAAGGGCAAGCGCAAGGAGGTGATCGTGGGTGGCGAGGTCAACCGCAACACCAAGACCTTGCCCGAGACGTACGCCACCGAAGCCGAGGCCAAGGCGGCCGCGACGTCGGAATACAAGCGGGTCAAGCGCGGCCAGGCGGTGATGGGCTACACCCTCGCCCTGGGCCGGCCCGAGATCCGGCCCGAGCTGCAGGTATCCGTCAGCGGCTTCAAGCCCGAGATCGACGCCACCGCCTGGCTGGTCCAGCGCGCGAGCCACACCATTTCGGATGGCGGCCTGTCTACGTCGCTCGAGCTCGAGACGGCCGAAGCTGCAGACCAGGGCAAGACCACGTAGCGCGCCGGCGCCGCAGCCGCGCACCTGGTCGACGTCCAGCTGCTCGAGCTCGAGGCGCTTCCCCTGTCTAACAAACCACGGTTTTTTAGACACTCAACAAGAAAGGGCCTTGCGGCCCTTTTTTCTCGTCGGAAGTGTCAAAAAACCCTGTATAGTTTTCTATGTCTAACAAACCCTATCAACTTTTGATTTATCTACAGGAGACGCATTTATGACCACGCAAACAGACGCCAAGGCCAAGATCGTGGCGGCAGAGCTGGCGAGCGACTGCGCTGTTGGAGAGTGGCGCGCCGCTGTTGCCTCCCTGGGCGAAAACCTCGGCATGAATGGCTACGGCATCTTGCGTGACCCTTCCGAGCTACGGGCCAAGCTGCTGGAGGCGCGGCAACATATCGATAAGGGCCTTTTGTATCTGGCGGACGTGCAATGGCCGACCAATGCCGACTATGACCGTGCGGAAGGTGGAGCATGAAGGATGTCGTTCTGCTGATGCCGCGCCGGTTCGGCCGGACGGCGATCGCGCGCGCGCTGCGCGCCACCGGCGACGACCAGCTGACGCCCGAGCAGATGCGCGCGCTGTTCCAGGGTGAATTTTCGATCGAGGCCCAGGACCGCGAACTGGTGGCCCTGGCCGAGGAGTACGACCGCCGCACCGAGCTGTACGACCGCACGGTCTGCACCGGCCCGATCGGGCCGGATGGGATCATGCCGGCGACCCATGCCGAGCTGGCGGCGATCAACCGCCACGCGCACCAGGTGCGGCGCGAGCTGGTCGAACGAGCCGTGCGCGCCGGCTTCACCGAAGCACAGTTCAAGGAAGCGATGATGCACCAGGCACGCCGCGGCCCCTCGGCCGTGGCCGCCCAGGCCGCGCGCCAGGATCGGCCGGCGGCCTGGATCATGGACGAGTACCAGGCCGAGAAAGGGGGCGAGTGATGCGACACCCGACCGCCACCAACAACCTGGACCTCATCACCGGCGGCCTGCTGATCGGCTACGCCCGCGTCTCCACGGTCGACCAGAACCTCGACCTGCAGCGGGACGCGCTGCAGCGCGCCGGGTGTGGCCAGATCTACGAGGACAAGGCCAGCGGCCGCGCCAAGAGCAACCGACCCGAGCTGGGCGCCGCGCTGCGCGCGCTGCGCGCCGGCGACACCCTGGTGGTCTGGCGCCTGGACCGCCTGGCGCGATCGCTGGTCGACCTGGTGCAAATCATCAACGAGCTGGGAGAGAAAGGGATCGGCTTTCGAAGCCTGACGGAACAGATCGATACCTCGAGCGTGCAAGGCCGGTTGTTCCTGGGCGTGTTCGCGGCCATGGCGCAGTATCAGCGCGACGTGATCCATGAAAACACGATGGAGGGATTGAAAGCAGCTCGAGCACGCGGCCGCATGGGCGGCCGCCCGTCAAAGCTGGGAGAACAGGAGATCCGGGAGATCGAGGCGCTGTTGAAGGATCCGCAGATCACCGTGGCCGACGTGGCCAAGCGTTACGGGGTGAGCCGGGCCACCATCTACAACGCCCTGGGCGATAAGAAACAACAGCCTACCGGACAAACCGCACTACCGAGTGGCAGCATCCAATAATCTGCAGCCGGTCCCGATCGGCGGCCGGCACGATATCAGCAGCATAGGCCGGGTTGTCGCACGACAGACGCAGCGACCCGTCCGCCATGTGTTGCACTCGCCGGAAGTGCGCGGCGCCGGCGCCACCGAAGCGCACCAGGTACACACCATCGGCTGACTTCTGCTCGAGGTCCACCAGGACGATCTGGCCCTCGGGCAGCGTGTTTTCCATCGCATCCCCGGCAACGCGCACCGCAATGGTTCCATCGGCCGCCAGGCCCTGCAGGCCGAGCCAGTCCCGCGTCACATACCAGTTTTCCTGGTCGCGGCGAATATCGACGTCCTCCACGTCCAGGAATGGCAACTCCACCAGGTGGGCCGGGATCGGGGCCACTGGCGCCGCGCCGCCGGCTTCCTTCGCCCCTCTACCCAGAATTAGCCAGTCCAGGCTGATGTTCCGATCCAAGGCGATGGCAACGCATTCCTCATAGGGAACCGTGCCCCGATTCTTTATCACACTGATAAAGCCCTTCGATCCACCCAGCGCCTCGGATAACTCTTTGTCCAATTGGATGCCAAGCACAGTTTTCATTCTGTCGATTATGTCTGTTACCGATGGCTTATTTTGTTCCATTTTTGAGTTTCGCATTGCAAAAGGTTGTCCGAAGTTGCTGCGCGGAACCGGAGTAGAGCGTACAATTTACGGAGTGCAATGTTGGCTTACAAAGTGTTACTTTTAATGTAATCGAGCATTGCAAATTGTAGTTCTGACATCCACTTTCTTGCCATTTGTCACCAAGAAACACTGTACGGATATACAGTATGATTGAGCCTTGTACAGTGATCGCGGTTGGCTGTTGAGAGTGGGAAACGACGCCGGTGCGCGAGGGGATTATCTACCGAACAGCACTTATCGCCTACGAAAAAGGCGTAACGGCATAGCAATAATGCCGAATAGCAATAATAGGATTTGGTTGGACTTGTCCAGCAGGGACCGCCAGGGATTACACAAATGAGCCTGAGAATTACAATCTGTTGCCCACATTGCGAATCGAAAGCAAACGCGCGCACCAGCAAGGCGCTTTCCGCTACCTTGAGGGAAATAGTTTACGTTTGTGTAGACCCTGAGTGCGGACATACCTACGTTGCGCAGCTTGAGGTGGTTCGTACTCTTTCGCCGTCGGCAAAACCTAAAAAAGACATCCGGCTCCCAATTTCGCCACACGTCATGGCGATGTTGAGAGAACAGCTGGAGTTATTACCCGCGTGATCGAAGAGAAACCTATGCACAAGCCCATGCCACCCAATCCGCTTTACAACCTTGCAATCGAATTTCTGCAGCGACACCAGGACGAGCACCTGACGCCCGATCGTCCCCGCCTTATCGCCCGCTGCGCGTATCACCTGGTCGACCGCACCCGGGCCAGCCTGGACGAGGCCACCGATGTGGCGCGCCAGGCCTTCGGCGAGCTGACGGCCGGCACCTGCCGCTCCTACATCAACCTTGACCTCACCACGAGTTACGCCCTCTTCATCAACGGCCCGGACGGCAAGAAGCGCTGCTATCCGCTGCCGGAAGTGCTGCGCGTAATTCGCCAGGCTGAGGCCGGCGCTCTGTAACACCCACCCACGACTCGACCCCGCCCGCAGCTGGAGACGCTGCGGCAATACCCCGTGGTGACGCCTGAGAAAAAGGTTGCAAGATGGCTAATATTGACGAAGTAAAACGGATCGTAAACCCAAGGCTGCATGACCTGGCTTCCAGGCTCGGCATCAAACAGGGCAAGGGTGGCGATGATGCGCTGTATCACTCGCCGCATCACCCGGACAAGAATCCCTCTCTGTCGATCTATATCGACCACCCGAAGCACGGCACCGGCTGGAAGGACCACAGCGGCGACGCCGGCGGGTCCTGTATCGACATGGTGATGTTCGCCCAGGGCTGCAGCGCATCGGAGGCCCTGAAATACCTCCACCAGGAATACGCGATCCCCTTCGACACCCCGGACAAGCCGGCCCAGGAAAACAAGAGCATGGTCGAGTACATTGCCGACCGCTGCATCGCTGCGCGCGAGAAGGTGCGCGACTACCTGCAGGGCCGCGGCATCGGCGCCGGCGCGATCGACGCCGCGCTGCGCGCCAAGACCCTGGGATTCAACGAATGGACCAGCCCGAAGAAACGACCAGGTGAAGTGGGCTATGGCGGCCCGGCCGCGGCCTTTATCGTGCGCTCACCCGACACCAGCCAGGTGGTGGCCGTCGACATGCGCTTCCTGGATCCGGCCCAGAATGGCGACGTTAAGACCCAGGCCCAGGGCGAGAAGGACGGCTACTACTGGACGGCCGACCCGCGCAAGCTCGAGCGCGCCGATCGTGTGTACGTGGTCGAAAGCCCGATCAACGCCCTGTCGATCGACACCTGCAGCATGCCCAGGACCGCGGCGATTGCGCTCCGCGGCCTGAGCAACGCGTCGACCATCGACCTGGTGTTCCTGCAGGGCAAACAGGTGGTGATCTGCATGGACAACGACCCGCCCTTCCCGGAAGGCCACCAGCGCGCCGGCCAGCGCCCGGGCCCGGAGGCCGCCTGGATCCTGTACGAGCGCCTGACCGCCCTCAACATCAGCGCAGTCCTGGTCGACCAGGAGGAGTGGGACAAGGTGGAAGGCGACGAGAACGGCGGCAAGCCGATCAACGACGTGAACGACTACCTGCAGGCGCGCGGCGCGCAGAAGCTGGCCAAAGCCCTGGACACCTACGAGACCTGGCTGATCGCCGGCATGGCCGGCAACGCCTCGCGCAAGGGCCGGGCGCGGGTCTACCTGCCGGCGCACGATTACGCCCAATACTGGAAATTCCGGCCGCACCTGGACTTCACCAAGTACATCGCCAGGATGGACGAGAACAAGGAAAGCGGCGACGAAACCCCGATCTACCACGACCTGTGCGGCTTCCGCGTCGCATCCCTGAGCCGGGTATCGGTCGCCAGCTCGACCTCCACCATGACCGGCGATCGGGACCACTCTCCTACCGTGTACTTTTCCGTGACGGTCCAGGTTCCCCGCCACGGCCCGGCCCTGGTGCGCAAGGTCCTGATGGACGACCAGCTGCACAACACGAACACCTGGACCAAGTTCGGCCCGATCTGGAAGCCGGCCGAATTCTCGCGCATGGTGAGCATCCTCGAGCGCACAGCGGATCTCGGCGCACGCAACGCGGCCAACTTCGTGGGCCTAGCCTGGCTCGACGGCCGCCTGGCCGTCAACGAGGGGCCGGACTGCTACTTCACCGAAGCCGAGAAGCAATGCACGTATCACAACCTGACGTTCCCATCCGGACCGATCACGAACGCGCGCCGGGTCATCAAGGCGTACCAGGGGACCTACACCAGCAACGCTGGAGCGATCCCGCTGGTCTGGGCGCTCGGCGGCCACCTGAAGGCCTTCCTGGGATTCTGGCCACACATGACCATGCAGGCCGACAAGGGCGCCGGCAAGTCCACCCTGGTGAAGCGCCTCGAGCGATCCCTGGCCTTCACCATGTTCTCCGGCCAGAGCCTGCAGACCGAATTCCGGCTGATGACCAGCATCAGCTACACCAGCCACCCGGTTGGCTGGGAGGAGCTGAGCGCACGCCGCACCGACGTGATCGACAAGGCTGTGGCGATCCTGCAGGAGTCGTACCAGTACACCACCACCAAGCGCGGCTCGGAAATGACCGAGTTCCTGCTGTGCGCGCCGGTGATGCTCGCCGGCGAGGACGTGCCGGTTAAGAGCCTGACCGGCAAGGTGGTCCGGACGGACCTGACCAACAAGGCCAACGGCTTCATGGCCGACGACCTGCCCCACTTCCCGGTCCGCCAGTGGCTGGAATTCCTGACCAGGCTCGACAGGGCCACCGTGCTGGAGAAGTACGCCGAGCTGCGCGAGTACTGCCTGAAAAACAGCCGCGCCGGCGGCGACGACAGCGGCGCCAGGCGCATGGCCGGCAACTACGCGGCCGTGCTGCTGGCCTGGCGATTTCTGGCCGAGTTCGCCGGCATGGACTATTCCGAAGGTGCATTCGGGAAGGACCTCCTGGCCGAGATGAACGCCCACATTTCCGAAACCAGCAGCGACCGCTCTCCGTGGGTCTGGATCATGGAAACGGCACTGTCCGAGATCGACGCCGGCAACTTCAAGCACCCGTACAAGTTCGAAAACGTGGACGGCAAGGATTGCTTGCTGCTGCGGCCGCAACACATCATGGACCACCTGTCTGGCTCCCCGAGCCTGCGCGAGAAGTGGAATTCTCTGCCGGTCAAGACGGCCGCGGTGTTCAAGCGTCAGATGATGTCGGCCGGGATCCTGCTCCTGGACGAAGCCGGGAAGGTCAAGGAGCTGGAGCGGACCATTCTGATGCGCCGGGTGGGCCACCTCTCCGCGATCCCGCTCGAGGCCCTGAACAACTTCGGCCTGTCGGTAGGTTGGAGAAACGAATAGCGCGCCGGCCGGCGCCGACCCGGTGGGCCAGCTGCTGCAGCTCACCAGGTCGGCGGCCAGCTGCTCGAGCTCGAGGCGATCACCGCCGAGTCGCTTGCCAGATACGAAGGAAATTTATTGCACCGCCATAGACGCGTGGGTGCAAATGTTGGCGATAATACAGCGGCCGCCTTGCGCGGCCCGCTTTACTGAACATGCTGCCAGGCCGCCCTGGTGGCTCCCCGACAGTTGCTGCATAGGCGACTGTGATCACCTTTGTGGCCGCCTTGCGCGGCCACTTTTTTTATCCACCGTTCTGCTCGATGAACTTGGTCACGGCCAGGGCGATGAAGGCCGGCCGGCTCAGCCCGCCCATACTGGCGCGCGCGCGGTCCAGCTTGGCGATCATGTCCGGCGCCAGGGTCAAGCTGATGGGTTCCTTACGGCCGCGGCGCGCGATCGCTGGCACCGGCTCCTGGGCGGCCGGCGCTACAGCTGCCGGCGCATCCTTCCTTGCGTCGGGCGCCCCGTTGATAAGCTGGGCCACCTTATCTTCGGTCACACCTGGCTTGAGGCCACCAACACCGCCGCCACCAGGTTTCGGGAGAATTTTCGATTGCATTTCAATACCTATTTAATATCAATGTGATGTCAGATTGCAGGCATGTTGCCGTGAACCGCAACCCGGACGATATCGTTCAACAAGTCCGCCTGCTCCTGGACAGCCTCTGCCGGCGCGCCCTTGTATTCTGTAATGTGGCGCCCTGCAGCACTGGCGTGCGCAAACGCCTTGCGATTGCCCAGGCGGAATTTGCTGACCTCAAACCCGTACTGCGACACGTAGGCAATCGACGCTTCGTTGTCCGCCTCCTGGCCGGCCGGATCGGCCTTGTTCAGGAAGGCCAGCACCTTGAAGTCCTTCACCTGCTGCATTTCCCGCGCCAGGTTCACCGTGTTCTCAAATGCCCATACGTCGAAGGAGCGTGGAGCAAAAGGAAAGACCATCACGTCGCACAGGGACAACGCGGCGCGCATCGCGCCGGAATCCTTGGCGCCGACGTCGATCACTACATCATCGTAGTTCGCCGCCTGCAGCAGGACCTGGGCACGCATCGACGGCCCATCGGTCAACGGGGTCGAATTGATGCCAGGCAGGCCGGACTCGATACGTGCGGTAAGGGCCAGGTGCATGGAGGTCTGGTCATCATCACCATCAACGGCCCACGCCTTCCGGCCCTGGAGGAACAGACCGGTCACCAGCTGCACCGCTTCCGTGCTTTTGCCAACTCCACCCTTTTTACTTGCTACTGCATAGATTGCCATCTTTCCCCCTGTTAACTATAGCGACTTGATTTTACGTTTATATTCACTTGATATCAACTTGCTGTTGATCCGATTGCGGATTGCTATTGTCCAAAAGGATGGCAAGCAATTCGCGCTGTCGTGCCAGCGCCTCCGCGATCGCATGGCGTACATGCATGACCTCGCCTTGCTTGTCGTTCCCGTTCCGGACCTGGCGCGCGACCTCGGCGGCATCATCCAGGGAGAAGCGGGTCGCCAGCTGCGGCTGGACCGGGCGCGGGTTGCTCGGCTCACCTTCGATCAGGTCGAAGGCCAGCGGCAAGCCCTCGCAGACCACCACATAAGCCTGCGGCAGCGCCGCATCGAACAGCGTGTCGAGGGTCATTTCATAGCCGGTGATCACGGCCCGGGTTTTCGCCAGCATGTCGTTCCAATCGCTCATGTTCATTTTCTCTCCTGGTGATACCTGCCGACCCGGCAGGCTTGATTGTCAATACTGCAAAAAATGGTTTCCAGATCGGCAGGGTTAGCGCCGCGCCGGCAGCGATCGCAG
Organism: uncultured Oxalobacteraceae bacterium; assembly: GCA_946479255.1. The sequence continues at coordinate 23,939 of CAMLFK010000023.1, read as the reverse complement.
GTGAGCCAGCGCCGCCTTTTCGCACTCGGGCAACGTGTCGGCCTGGCCGGCCGCACCGCCGCGCACCCATACAAACGGGTTCGGCTCGCCGGCGACGATCGAGCGGCGGATCTCAAACTCTGCTGCAACAGTCGGATGCAGCGGGGTGATGCGGGTGTAGACCGCTGGCACATGGCACATGGTTTTCCTTTCGTTCTGGATCTGATGCGCTGATTGTATCTCTACATCAAGTTGATATCAACATGAGATTGAAGAAATATCAGAATACCTTCATCTTGATATTCATATCATGTTGATATCAAGAGCCATCGACAGCCGCCGGGACCTGCCCGAGCACCTGGTCGACCATCCGGCCCCCTATGGCGCCAGGCCCGGGGGACCTTGGCGGCCGCCAATATCAGTTCGGCGGGAAGGGCACACAGACAGCACAAAAAACCCGGGGATTTCTGGCCTGTTTTGACATAAGTCATTGATTCTTGAGCAACTACCATCCCCGGACAGGGCCGGAAATTCCACGGAAATGCTGAGTTTTTCCACGGTGAGCCCGATTTCTTCCATGCTTCGACCCGGCGCCGCCCACTACTTATTTCTTTTTTTTAGCTATGAAAAAGAGAGAGGAATAGAGGAAGAGAAGGCATAGCACCCATCCCCGACCCGCGCGCGTTTTTCCCCCACTTTCCCCCGCTGCTTATTTTTTGATCCCCGGCTTCCACGACCTCCCCCCGGACTTTTCGGGGATAGTGGGGGATGAAACTTTCTTTTGAATCAGGTACTTACAGCAACATCCACGCAATCCCCCAATCCCCGGCGTGCGCTGCCTGGGGGGTGGTCTGGCTTCCTTTCTCCCAGCCATAGGGTTCTGGCCATGGCAAGACCGCATCAAAACGGCCTCCAGCCGCATCAAACCGCATCAGGTGACGCGGCCGGCAAATCGCCGGAAGGCCGCGCCAGGCCTGTTTCCGGGCGTCCCTGGGGGCTGCATTAGAAAGGGAGGGTCAAGCGAGGCTCGGAGGCGGGGAGGGGCCTCCGCAGCAGCGGGGTGGTGGCCTCCCCCTTGGGACCTTCCCCCGGGAGGCGCCCAGGGGCCGCCCAGGACGGCGCAGGGGCCGCGCACGGCCCCCAGACGCGCCACAGGACCGCCGGGCGTGCGCGCGTCATAGCGGCCCGTCTGATGCGTTTTGGAAGGTGCGCCGGCGGCGCTCGCGCGCCTCGAGCTCGAGCAGCTGGACGTCGACCAGGTTGCGCACCTGGTGCGCGGCTGCGGCGCCGGCGGGATCCTGCAGCTGCAGCAGCTGGTCGACCAGGTGGATCCAGCCCGGGCTGGCCGGCGCCGGCGGCGCTCGCGCGCCTCGAGCTCGAGCAGCTGGACGTCGACCAGGTGCCCGGCCGCGGCGGCGGGATCCGATCGCGGCCAGAACACAAACAGGAACACAAACACAAACAGGCTGCGGAACTTGGCTAGCGTCAGCACCGATCGCGTGCAGCTGCTCGAGCAGATGACCAGGGCACGCGGCAGGGCTGCAGGCAATGAGGTGTAGAACAGGCTAACGGGACACCTGCCCGCGCTCCCGCTTGGGTTGCGCACCGATTCCCTACGGGAACCGGCACGCCCGGTTACGCGGGTAAACCCGTAAAATCAAAACCCGAAAACCCCGGAATGCAACTAACGCATGACTCGGCCAGCGACAGAAGCAGGCCACCAGGTTGGAGGCCGACCTACAGGCCGTCGATCTGACGGCAGGGGCGATTTGAGTCCGAGGACCGATGCCGAAGGCGAGGGAGCGAGGATGGCCCGTTAGGGCCACCCCTGCGCATCACCGGCGCTCCTCCAGAGCGTCCGGATGTTTGCGGGTGATCTGCTGGTGTTGAGTCTATAAGGGAGGCCTTGGCCTCCCGTACCCTGTGCGCCGCGCTCGCGCGGGGCAGTCTGGTTTTATTCTCCCAGCTGAACAACGGCCGGCCGGCCTAAAGTGGCGCGCTGCGCGCGCCTAAGAAAACCCACGCTTAGGGGGGACCCGTCCCCCCTGAGACCCCCCAGGGGTAGAAAGAGAGGGAAACCGGCTGAAACCCGCATGGATGCTAGACGCGACCGCAAGAATTTGGAGGATGACCGAAAATTTTTTGCACAACTCTGCAAAATTTAGCTCTTATTCTTTCGGTTAAACCCATAGGCGTTTTGACTTCCACCGAAAAAATAACCCCTTAACTTTTCGGATAGGCGGTGATATGATCCGCTCATCACCGAAAAAATAAGGTCAAAAAAGTGGCAAATAAAAGAGAACATAACGTGGCTTCTGCGCGTACCGGCCCCAGCCTCAAGAGCCTGACGTACTCGGCTGACCATAACCCGCTGCTCAAGCCGAACAGTATCGAGATCAAGCGGCGCAAGGTACAAACCGGCGTGCGCGAGGACCTGACCGCCCCGGGAGAAGTGCGCGTGTCGGCCATCCATCAGATCATCGAGAAGGATGACGCCGAGTTCGTGAAGGTGTTTGCGGAGGGAGTGAAGGCGATGTTTGGCCTGAGCCGGACGGCCTACCGGGTGTTCCAGCTGGTCCTGGCCAAGTACCAGGACGAGCCGATGGTGGGCGGCTATGCCGATTCGGTCTATCTCGCCTGGTTCGATGGTGGCCTGTCCGGCGTCGACGTCGGCATGACCGACCGCACCTTTCAAACCGGGTTGCGTGAGCTGCTGGGCAAGGGATTCCTGGCGCCGCGGCTGCCGAACGTGTTTTGGGTGAATCCCAGCCTGTTTTTCAAGGGCAACCGGGTGGCCTTCATCACCGAGTACGTGCGCAAGACTGGATCCGACGAGAAGAAGCGTAAAGGCCTGGAAGCCCAGGGCCAGGCGCGCCTGGGCGGGATGGAGGAGTAACGGCCAGCGCTGCAGCGCGCCGGCCGGTGAAGGCTAGGCGGCCTTGGTGGCCGGGGTGATCGTGTAGGGGTTGAAGCGAATCACCTCCTCTCCCAGCCAGTCGTTCAGCTGCAGGAAACGCGCCTGCAGCGGTTCGATCTCGTTGCGGCCGAATACCTGGGCGGCCGTGTCGGCGGCACCGAATCCGCCCGTATTGCTCGGGACGATGCCAAGCAGCTGCGGCGGCACGCGGTGCGCCGCCAGCATGTCGTCCCGCGTCACATTCTTGATGTTGAAAAACTCGTCCTTTGCGGCGACCTCCGACACCGGGATAAGCTGAATCCCGTCCTTCTTGCCGTTCGGCGCGTACATGAACAGGTTGCGGAAATTTCCGGGCCCCTTGCTGTCTCGCAGCGCCTGGCGGATCGCGTCGACGTCCTCATCCCGCTGGGCCGCGTCCGTCATGTACAAGATGAAGCCTGCGTGGCTCCCGTTCTCGTAGTATTTGCGCCGGAACAGCGTCGCGGATTCGTTCAGCCAGGCCGCGTGCAGCGCGCCCAGGTATTCGGGCAGGCCGTACACCTCCTGGTTAATGTCCGGATCCCGAAGGTGGAAAATAGTCCCCTCCTGGAATTCATGCGTCTGTTGCCACCCGTCGATCTGGATGAAGCGGCGTAGGTCACTGGTGCGCCGGATGTACTTGGCCAGCGGCGGCACCAGCTGCAGGGGCTGGCCAAGGCGATTGTCCCGGCGCTCGAGGTAGGCGTTGCCGAACGTCAGAAAGTCCAGCGCCCAGGCTTCGAAGGCCGCCCGGGAAAGCAGCTTGTGCGGGATGAAGGTCGAAGCCAGGACGTTACGCTTGAAGAACAGCGCCGAGGCGTGGTGGGTCCCGGCCCGGAAGCTCTTGGCCAGGCCGGCCCAGCTGACCGGCGGTTCGAACCATCGGCCGTTCGTCCAGGCCTCCGTGTAGTTGAGGATATCGGCCCGGTCCAGGACCGGTACCGGATCCCCGAAGCTAAAGGCCTCGACGCGCGACGGCGCCGCAGCCGGCACCGCGGCCGGCGCCGCAGCTGTCATGCCCTGGGGGCGGTGTTTTTTCTTCATCAGTAAATCTCCAAAATGCTGGTGTTATTCGAGGTCGCGCCCTCGAGCGGTTCGTTGCCAAGCGCGTGCAGGGTGGCCCAGGCCAGGTCGGCGTGTCCGGTCTCCTGGCTATAGCCGGCGGTGTAGGTGAGCTGGCGACCGCTCGCGGTGACGGTCTTGCGAATCGCCATGAAGGATTGCGCGAGGTCGGTCCAGCCGGCGTCGAACTCCAGGCGGCCGCCGCGGACCACGGACAGGCCCTTGAGGACCAGGCGGCCCTTGACCTCGGGCGAGTAGCTGAGCGCGACCACGGACGGGTAGAACTGCTTCACCAGCTGGTAGACGCCCTGGCCGAGGCCGCCGGTATCAATCGCCATGTAGGTGACGTTGTAGCGCTCCGTGATCTGCTTGATGCTGCGCGCCTGTGCTTCGAAGTCCATCCCGCGCCACTGGTGTTTCTCCAGCACGCGGAATTTGCCACCTGGTACAGCTGGCGGCGCGACGACGACACAGCCGGCTGAGTCGCCAGACAGCGCCGGGTCGTAGCCGACCCAGACCGGACGATGCCCGAACGGGCGCAGCGCGAACGGTTTCAGGTCCTCCCACTCCACCCAGGAATCGACCATGCACCGCTGCAGCTCGGCCAGCGGGAAGATGGACTGACTGTCGTCCACGAACTGGCACATGAGGAGGTTCGCGTACTCCTCGGGGCTGTATTCCCGGCGCAGCTCCTCCAGGTCGAACAGGTCGCATCCGGAATTGGCGGCATCTTCGACCGTCACCATTTGCCGCCACTGGCCATCGGCGCACGCGCGGCCGCGCGCCAGGGCGGCGTGGCTCACGTCCAGCTGGATATGCTCGGCCTTCGCGCGGCCGCGGTTGGCGTGGTCACCAGTCCAGAACGGATAGGCCTCATGCGACATGCTGGACGGCGTGGAAAAGTAGGTCTTACGCCAATGCTTGTGCATGGCCATGCCCGAGGCGACCTTGTTCAGGTTTTTGAAGCCTGGGACCCAGAAGTACTCGTCAAAGTAAAAATTGCCGTGGTAGCTCTGGGCGGTGCGCGCGTTCGTGCTCAAGAAAATCAGCTCGGCCGCGTTCGGCAGCACGATAGTCTCGCCGGCCAGCTCGACGTCGGCCGCCTCGCGCGCGAACTGGCAGATGTATTGCCGGAACACATTCGCCTGGGCCTTGCTGGCCGATAGGAAGATCTGGTTGCGGCCGGTCTCCAGCGCGTCGACGAAGGCCTCCCGCGAGAAATACCAGGTGGCGCCGATCTGGCGGCTCTTGAGCAGGTTGCGCGTGCGCTGTTCGCCATTCCGGTACCAGACCTTCTGGTAGTTGAAAAGCGAATCGTGGAAGGCCTGCAGGATCCGGGCCTGCTGGTCGTCGCTGATCGCGTTGCGCTCCGGTTTCCGCTTTGGGCCGGCGTTGCGCGCCTCGATCTTCGGGTTGAGGTCCTTTTCTTTCCCGGTCTCGCCGTACCTGGTGATCCGCGCCGTGCGCTCCAGCTGGCGGGTGAGCAGGTCGATTTCCTTGTAGTCGCCGCCCGTCTTGCCGTCCTTGGCAATGAGCAGGGATAAGCGCGCCTCGAGCGAGGCCTCGACCCGCTCCACTGTCTCGGCCTTGTCCCATTCGTCGCGCTGTTTCCAGGACTCGACCGTGGCCCTATTCAGGCCGAGCTCGCGCGCAATGAACGACACCCGCCATCCCTGGAAGTAGAGGAGGCGGGCGGCGCGGCGTGGGTCGATCTCAGTCTCGGCCGGGGCGGGGTTGATGTTGGTTTCAAGCATGAGGGAAGCGTACTCGCCACGCGCGCGTGGAAGCACGTCCGAGCGGTTGTGCTCGCAGTCAACACATTCCCCTCTTGTTGAGCACGCGCGTGCACAACGGCAACATGGTCCTCGTCCCCCCCTTCATCGGATAAACGGAAAAAACCCAACATGAGCACCGCAACCCACGCAAAAACGAAGTCGTTCCGCGTCGCAGTCGAAGGCGCGACCACCGACGGCCGCAACATCAGCCGCGACTGGATCACCCAGATGGCGGCGAACTACAGCCCAACCAAATACGGCGCCCGCGTCAACCTGGAGCACTACCGCGGCATCGACCCGGCCGGCCTGTTCAAGGCCTACGGCGACGTGCTGGCCCTGGAAGCGCGCGAGGAAGAAGGCGAGTTCGCCGGCAAGCTCGGCCTGTATGCCCAGATCCAGCCGACCGACGACCTGGTGGCCCTGACCAAGAAAGGCCAGAAGATCTACACCTCGATCGAGGTCGACCCGTCCTTTGCCGACACCAAGCAGGCCTACATGGTCGGCCTGGCCGTCACCGACAACCCGGCCAGTCTGGGCACCTCCGTGCTGTCTTTCGCAGCCCAGAACCCGGCAGCAAGCCCGTTCGCTCACAAAAAGCTGAAGGCGGACAACCTGTTCACCGCGGCCGCCGAGGTGGCGATCGAGCTCGAGGAGCCGGCCGACCCGCCGGCGCCGTCCGTGTTCAAGCGCGTGGGCGAGCTGCTGGCCAAGTTCCGCAAGAAAGAGGCATCGGACGACGCCCGCTTCGCGGACATCGGCCAGGCCGTCGAAGCCCTGGCGAACCACGGCGCCGAAACCGACAAGACCGTCCAGCAGCTGAGCACCGACCTGGCCGGCGCGATTGCCGCGGCCGAGAAGGACCGCGCCGATTTCAAGGCCCTGAAAGAGCAGCTGTCGAAAGACCCGAACCCCACGCAAACGCAACGTCCGCCGGCGACTGGTGGCAGTAGCGTGCCCACCACCGACTGCTAAAAGCGTCGCTATCAACCATTGGAGTAACACAGCATGAAAAACGAAACCCGGATCCTGTTCGCCGCGTACCTTTCCCAACTGGCCGCGCTGAACAGCGTCGCTAGCGTCGCCAACAAGTTCACTGTTGCACCGTCCGTACAGCAGACCCTGGAAACCCGCCTGCAGGAGTCGAGCGCCTTCCTCGCAGCTATCAACGTCGCCCCGGTGACCGACCAGATGGGCGAAAAGCTCGGCTTGGGCATCGGTTCTCCGATCGCCGGCACCACCGATACGAAGGTGAAGGACCGCGAGACCATCGACCCAACCGACGTCGACAGCAATGGATACTTCTGCTTCCAGACCAACTTCGACTCGCATATTCCCTTTGCGAAGCTGGACATGTGGGCGAAGTTCCCCGACTTCCAAACCCGTATCCGTGACCTGATCCTGACCCGCCAGGCCCTGGACCGCATCATGATCGGCTTCAACGGCAAGACCCGCGCCGCGACTTCGGACCGCGCTGCCAACCCGATGCTGCAGGACGTGAACAAGGGCTGGCTGCAGCACTACCGCGAGCAGGCCGACCAGCGCGTGATGGACAGCGGCAAGGTGGCCGGCAAGATCCAGATCGGCGCCGGCGGCGACTACGCGAACCTGGACGCCATGGTGTACGACGCCCGCACCTCGCTGATCGATCCGTGGCACCGTCAAGACACCAACCTGGTGGTGATCCTGGGCGATGCGCTGATGAAGGATAAGTACTTCCCGCTCATCAACAAGGACAACCCGGCAACCGAGCAGCTGGCCGGCGACCTGGTGATTTCGCAGAAGCGCGTCGGCGGCCTGCAGGCGGTCACCGTGCCGTACTTCCCGGAAAACGGCGTGCTCATCACGCGCCTGGACAACCTGTCGCTGTACTACCAGGAAGGCGGCCGCCGCCGCACGGTAGTGGAGAACGCGCGCCGCGATCGCATCGAGAATTTCGAATCGAGCAACGACGCCTACGTGGTGGAAGATCTCGGCGCCGGCTGCCTGGTCGAGAACATCGAGCTGGTCCAGGAGGCCTAATCCATGCGCACGCCCGCCCAACGCCACTACGAGCGCAAGACCGCGGCCAAGGCTGCGGCTACCGGCGAGCCGGGCCAGTCCCTGGCCGGCGCCAACCGCTACGAGCTGATGCTGGCCAAGCTGGCTACCGACCGCCGCCGCCTCAAAGAGGTGCAGTCGGTCGAGCGCAAGAAGGTCATCAAGGCCGAGGTCCTGCCCGAGTATGCGGACTACGTGGCCGGCGCGCTCGAGGGCGGGCGCGGCGCCCAGGACGACGTCCTGGTCACGATCATGGTCTGGCGCATCGACGTGGGCGACTACGCCGGCGCGCTGGAGATCGCCACCTACGCCCTGCAGCACGGCCTCACCCTGCCCGACCAGTACAGCCGGACCCTGGGCACCGTGATTGCGGAGGAGTTCGCGGAAGCGGCCCTGATCGCTCTCAAAGCTACCCAGGAATTCGACGTCGAGCAGCTGTTCAAGGTGGACAAGCTGACCCTGGCCCAGGACATGCCCGACGAGGTGCGCGCCAAGCTGTACAAGGCGATCGGCTATGCACTGGACCGCTACCCGACCATTGCCCTGCCCTACCTGCGCCGCGCCGTCGAGCTGCACGACCGGATCGGCGTCAAGAAAGACATCGACCGCCTGGAAAAGGCGGTCACCGCGGCGATCGAGGCCGCCGGAAAGCCCCCTGCAGGCGATAGCGCCGGCAGCGGTGCGACCGGCACCGAAGATCCTGCAGCTGCCGCCGAGGCCTCGGCCGGCAGCGCGTAACGAGCCCCTCTGGCCTGGCGGCGCCGGCTGACGATTGCAAGACCACCAGGTCGCCGCGATCCGACGCCGGCCCACCGCCAACTACCGAAAGCCCAAAGAAATGAGTTTCATCGCCACCGCCCCCTCGAGCACGCCGGCGCCGGCCGCCGCGATCGTGACCAATGACGGATTCTTCCCCGACATCGATCTCGACCAGCTGCGCGAACACATGCGCCTGGACGGCACCGTGACCCACGTCCGCCTGCGGGATGCGGCGATCGCCGCGGTGATCTCCGTCAACGGCGAGCTCGAGGCCTGGAAGGTCGCCCAGATGGCCGCCGGCGTCACCAGTCTGGCAGACACCCTGCCCAAGATCGGGGGGGTGAGTGCCAAGGTGACGCAGTACCAGACCGCCGTCTATCGCACGGCCAAAGCAGACCTCACCGAGCGCTACCGCGACTACGACACCACCAAGAGCGGCGAAGCGAAGGCTGAGCAGCTGGTCGACACAGTGGGGGACGACCGCCGCGCAGCGCGCTGGGCGATCGCGGACGTGCAAGGCAAGCGGCGCTCCACCATCGAGCTGATCTGATGAAGGTGATGACGCAACAAGGCGACACCGTGGACGAGCTGTGCTGGCGACAGTACGGCCGCACGGCCGGCATGGTCGAAAAAGTGCTCGATCTGAACCCTGGCCTGGCCGACTACGGGCCGATCCTGCCCAACGGGCTGGAAGTAGAAATGCCGGCGCCGCCGGCGACAACCCCAACCACCCCGCTGCTGCAGCTGTGGGATTGAAACTCAAGGAACCCATCATGGCAGAACCTAGCACTACCACAACGGCCATCGTGTCGGCGGGGATCGGCTTTGCAAGCCTGGCACCGGGGATCGACGGTAACGCGCTCATCGGCGCTTTCGCCGGCGCGGCCCTCCTGGTCGTCAGCTCCAAGGACCTGACCCTCGGCAAGCGATTCGCCTACCTGGTCATTTCGGTAATCGCCGGCTACATGGCCGCGCCCGAAGTGGTCCGCATGACCCCGATCCACTCCACCGGCGTGGCCGGCTTCTTCGGCGCGGCCCTGGCGATCGCCGTCACGCTGCAGCTGCTCGACCGGCTCAAAACGCTGGACCTGTTCGCATTCTTCAGCCGGGGGAAGTGACCATGACGCACCTGTACGCGTTTATCGCCTTCATCGCCTACGCCGGCGCCACGCTGCGCCTGCTGGCGTACCGCCGAGACGGCGCCCGCCACCGCCACCACGTGTCCTGGCTCGCCTGGATCCTGCTGGTGGTCCTGGGCGGATCCGCCGTCGACGTGCTGCTGCACGTCCACACCCTGGATTTCTTCGAGGCGGCCCGGGCTGTCCTCCTTTCCCTGTTCATCTTTTGCAGCCGCGGCAACGTGGCACGCCTTCTTCGGAGTGAATGACCATGATTGCTAAACCTGGTGATATGGGCGAGACCGTCGCCCTGCTGCAGCGCCGCCTGGCGCGCGCCGGCTACCCTGTAACCGAAACCCACATTTACGATCGCGTCACGGAAAATGCGGTCAAGGCTCTGCAGGCGGCCACCGGCCTGGTGGTGGATGGCATCGCCGGCCCCAAGACCATGACGGCCCTGAGCGGCATCATCCCGGCGCACTTCCTGACAGCCGCCGACCTGGTGAAGGCCGCCAACACCCTGGGCGTGGATCTCGCCGCGGTGCGCGCCGTCAATGAGGTGGAATCGCGCGGCCACGGCATGCTGCCGGAAAACGGCAAGCCAGTGATCCTATTCGAACGCCACGTGTTCTGGAAGCAGCTGCAGGCGCATGGCATCGACCCGGCGCCGGTGGCCGCCAAGTGGCCGTCCATCGTGTCCCAGGACCGCGGCGGCTACCGCGGCGGCGCCGCCGAGTACCAACGCCTGGCGTCCGCCATCATGATCGACCGCGCCGCGGCCCTGGAGTCCTGCAGCTGGGGACTGTTCCAGATCATGGGCTACCACTGGAAGGCCCTGGGCTATGACAGCGTCGACCAGTTCGTGGCGTGCATGGAGGCGAGCGAAGGCGAGCAGCTGGAGGCCTTCGTGCGGTTCGTCGCCCTCGAGGACAACAAGGCCCTGCTGGCCGCTCTCAAGGCCCGGAAGTGGAGCGCCTTCGCACGCGGCTACAACGGCGCGGCCTATGCCGAGAACCTGTACGACGTCAAGCTGGCCCGGGCCTATGCCAAGTACGTCGAGGCCGACAAGGTGGCGGCGTGAAGGACATCGCCGGCAACCTGGTGGCCCTCGTCCTGGTGGTCCTGCTGGGCGTCGCCGGCTTCTTCTACGTCCACGCCCTGCACTCCGACCTGGACAAGGCCAAGACCGACCTGACGGCCGCCCAGGAAAAGACGGCCGAACGCGACACCACCATTCGCCAGCTGCTCGAGCGCGATCGCGTCAACACCCAGGCGCTGGCAAGGCTGGAGACCACGCGCGCCGGCATCCAGGCCGACCTGGACCTGCGCACAACGATGATAAGGAAACTGGAAAGTGAAAACGCTGAACTGCGCTCCTGGGCTGCTGCCCCTCTGCCTGGCCCTGTTGTCCGGCTGCTCGAGCATGGCCCAATCACCGGCGCCGCTGCCTACCGTCAACGAATGTCCGCGGGTGCAGCGCTGCAGCCTGCCGGCGGTGGCACCGGCCAATAACGGCGACCTGATCGGCGCCGTCGATCGGGCCGAGGCGGCGTGGGCCGCATGCGCGGCCGTGGTCGACGTGATCGTTGATTGCCAGGCTGCGGCCGACCAGGTGAAGGCCAAGCCATGAAGAAACCCGCCTCCCTGCGCGCCGCGATCGTGGCGGCCGTGCCCGAGTTGGCCGCGAACCCTGACCGCTTCCTGGTGTTCGCGGACGCCGGCGCTGTCGCCGCCACCAACACCAAGACGCTATCATTTGAGTATCGATATACACTCAACTTGATATTACTCGACTACTCGGGCGACGCGGATCCGGTCATGCTGGCGATGCTTCAGTGGGTCCGCCTGAACCAGCCCGAGCTCCTAGACAACGCGGACAAACGCCACGACGGCATCGGCTTCGAAGTGGACCACCTGAACAATCTGACCTGTGACCTGTCCATCAAGCTGCAGCTGTCCGAGGCGGTGTTGGTGGGGACCGACGACCTGGGCGCGATAACCTTCACGCACCAGGACGAGCCGGTACCGGAATGGACCCAGAAAGGCCTGGCGTAAATGGATGACCTAACCGCGCTCGAGGAGTGGGCCGGCGCCCTGCTGGCGAAGATGGAGCCGGCCGCGCGCCGCAAGGTCGCCGTCGACGTGGGCCGCGAGCTGCGGCGCAGCCAGCAGAAGCGGATCGCGGACCAGAAGAACCCGGACGGCAGCGCGTACGCGCCGCGCAAGCCGCGCCAGGTGATGCGCGATGCCAGGCTGAGGGAAAAGGAAGGCCGGATCAAACGGCGCGTGAAGATGTTCGCCAAGCTGCGCACGGCTCGCTTTTTCAAGGTTGAAGCGAATAGCGACGGCCTGGCGATCGGTTTCCTGGGCCGCGCTGCGCGCCTGGCGCGCGTACACCAGGACGGCGAAACCGCCGAGGTGGCCCGCGGCGGCAAGTCGTACCGCTACCCGGTCCGCCAGCTGCTGGGCCTGACCCCGGCCGAGCGCGAAATGATCCGGGAAAAGCTGCTGGATAATCTCACCAGGTAGCGCACCTGGTCGACGGCCAGCTGCTCGAGCTGGCCGGATCCGCGTCCTACGCGGCCAGGCGGTCGGGCACCGCGGCCAGGCGCTCCGACGCATCGGCATGGATGCGCGGGTTCATCTCACACCCTATCCAATTCAAGCCGGCCTCTTTTGCCGCCACCAGGAAGGTGGCCGAGCCGGCGAACAGGTCGAGCACGGTCCCGCCCTCGGGCACCAGGCGCACGACCTCGCGCGCCAGGTCGACCGGCTTTTCCGTCAAGTGCCGCTTTGGAAAGTCCAGCTTGCACTGGAAAACACCAGGTAGGTACACCTCCCGATCGGGCATCGCGCCCTTGCTGGCCCAGACGATGAATTCCGCCTGTTGCTTGAAGCCGCTGCGGCGCGGCCGTGCGCGCCCTGTCGTCTTGTCCCACACCGCGATGCCGCGCAGCGTGAAGCCGGCCGCCTGGATCACGTCGGTGAGCGCCGGCAGCTGCCGCCAGTCGATGAAGCACACCACCATGCCGCTGGTTTTCAACGCCCGGTAGGCGCCGGCCAGCCAGGTCTGGCACCAGAACAGCCAGGAGCGCTGGTCCATGTTGTCGAAGTCGAAGTCATCGTAGAGATCCTGGGATGACGCATTGAGGTACTTCTTGCTGGTGGTAGCAGCGCGCGCAGCGCGATGCAACCCGCCGGAACAATAGGGCGGGTCGGTTAGTAGCATATCGATCGAGCTGGCCGGCAGCTGTCGCACGAATTCCACCGCATCGACCTGATGCAGGCGGTTCAAGAGGGGGGTGAGGTGTTCGGTTTGTTCAATCACGGTAAGGGTCCAGGTTGCGTAGGGATCGGCGCGGAAGCGTCCCCCCGGACTCGCGCTCTGTAGGTATTTTCGACGCCCGCCGGCGCCGGCAGAACCTCGAGTGATTGTGGCCGCTGCGGGCACAACCGCCGCCAGGTGCATCGCGCGCACGGGGCCTGCACCATGGCGGCATGAACCTCAACGATATCTACCGCCTGCTGCTGAACCTCCTGCGCAAGGGCACCGTCTTGGAAGTCGATCACGACGCCGAGCTGTGCCGCGTGGAGTGCGGCGACATCCAGACCAACTGGATCCGCTGGATGGCCTTCGCCGCCGGCGAGACGCGCGACTGGAACCCGCCAACGCCTGGCGAGCAGGTCCTGGTTCTGTCCCCGGGCGGCGACATGGCCGACGCCGTGGCCCTGCGCGGCATCACGACCGAGGACATCCCGGCGCCGAGCCATAGCCCGACCACGCACACCCGCACCTATCCGGACGGCGCGCGCATCGAGTACGACCACGACGCCCATTCCCTGGTGGCCACGCTGCCGGCCGGTGGGACCGTTCTCCTCGAGGCCCCGGGTTCGGTGACGGTCAAGACCGCCAACGCCACCGTCGAAGCGGACAAGGTCCTGGTCAAGGCCAGCGCAATCACCCTGGACGCCGCTACGACCAGTTGCACCGGCAAGCTCGCCGTTTCAGGTGACGTTACCGCCGGCGGCGACGTGAAGGCGGGAGCCATCAGCCTGACCAACCACGTACACCCAGAAACAGGCAACAAGACAGGAAAGCCGCAATGATTGGAATGAACGCCACCACCGGCCGGGCTATCTCTGGCCGCGACCACCTTTACCAGTCGATCGGGAAGATCGTCGGCACTCCTACCGGCTCGCGCGTGCAGCGCCGTCGCTTCGGGTCCGAGCTGTTCAACCTGATTGATGCTCCGGGCAACATGGTTACCCGCGTGCGGGTCTACGCCGCGATCGCGGCCGCGCTGATGCGCCAGGAACCACGCCTGCAGCTGCGCCGCGTGTCCCTGAGCGACATTACCCAGGACGGCGCCGCGGTGTTCGATATCGAGGGCATCGCCTCCGAGGACGGGGCTGTCCTTTCCACCAGCGTGACCGTCCCGGCGCGGGGTGGAGTATGAGCACGATCGACCTGGCCAGCCTCCCCGCCCCCGACGTGGTGGAAGTGCTCGACTTCGAAACGATCTATGCCGAGCGCAAGGCGCGCCTGGTCTCGCTGTACCCGGCCGCGCAGCAGGCCGAGGTGGCGAAGACCCTGACCCTCGACTCCGAGCCCATGGCCATCCTGCTGCAGGAGAACGCTTACCGCGAAATGGTGTGGCGACAGCGCGTCAACGAGGCGGCGCGCGCCCTGATGCTGGCCTACGCGCAGCGCGGCGACCTCGACCAGCTGGCCGCCAACTACAACCTGGTGCGCCTGACGATCACGCCGGCCGACGACACGACCACCCCGCCGACGCCGGCAGTGATGGAAACGGACGCCGCGCTGCGCGAGCGCGTGCTGCTGGCCTTCGAAGGAATGTCGGTGGCCGGCCCCCGCAACGCCTACATCAAGCACGCCCGGGACGCGGACGGCCGCGTGGCCGACGCCAGCGCGATATCGCCGGCGCCGTGCGAGGCTGTCATTACGGTCCTGTCAAACCAGGGCGACGGCACCGCGCCGGCGGATCTGCTGCAGTCGGTGGCCGCGGCCCTGAACGAGGAAGACATTCGTCCGGTGGGCGACGTGGTGACGGTGCAGAGCGCCCAGATTGTGCCGTACGAGATCCGCGCCACGCTGTACCTGGACAACACCGGCCCGGAGGCCGAGCTGATCCTGCAGGCGGCCGCCGCGCGCGCCGACACGTACCGCAACACCCAGCGCCGGATCGGCCGCGACGTGAACAGGTCCGCGATCACCGCCGCCCTGCACGTCGAAGGCGTCACCAAGGTGGTGCTCACGCAGCCGGCCGCCGACCTGACCCTGGACGACACCCAGGCGTCCTACTGCACCGGGATCACCCTGACCAATGGAGGCCTGAGTGTCTAACCTACTGCCGCCGAACGCCACCATCCTGGAGCGCAATCTGGCCGCGGCCGCGGCTGCGATCGAAGGCGTGCAGATCCCGCTGCGCGACCTGTGGAATGCGGACGCCTGCCCGGTGGCCTGGCTCCCCTTCCTGGCTTATGCCTTTTCCGTCGATCGCTGGGATCCGACTTGGTCGGAAAAGACCAAGCGCAACGTCATCAAGGCGGCTTACTTCGTCCACAAGAAGAAGGGCACGATCGGCGCCCTGCGCCGCGTGGTCGAGCCCCTGGGCTACCTGATCCGCGTGCAGGAGTGGTGGCAGACCAACCCGCCGGGGCAGCGCGGCACCTTTCAGCTAGACATCGGCGTCCTGGATACCGGAATTACCGAGGAGATGTACCTGGAGCTCGAGCGACTGATCGATGACGCCAAGCCGCTGGCGCGCCACCTGCTTGGACTGTCCATCAGCGTCGAAGTGCGCGGCACCGAATACATCGGCGTATCGGCCTACTTGGGCGATGAACTGACCGTCTACCCATACACCCCGGGAGAGGTCGTCACGTCCCTGACCTGGGGCACCTCGGGCAGCACGCACTTGATCGACACCATCACCGTCTATGCGTACACCCGCGACCTAATCGTGTCGTCCCTGACCTGGGGCACCTCCGGCAGTACCCACACGATCGACACCATCACCGTTCAACCGAAACAATGAGGAAAACATGGCAACACAAACCTATTTTTGCATCCTGACTGCCGTTGGCGAAGCAAAGGACGCCAACGCCAAGGCGCTGGGCACTGCACTGAAATTCACCAATATGGCCGTGGGCGACGGCAACGGCGTCTTGCCTACTCCCGACCGCGCCCGCACTGCTCTCGTACACGAGGTGCGCCGTGCGCCGATCAATACGCTGAAACCCGATCCGCTCAACCCGGGCCAGGTGATCGCTGAACAGATCATTCCCGAGGACGTGGGCGGGTGGTGGATCCGCGAGCTAGGCCTGTATGACGCCGACGGCGATCTGGTCGCTATCGGTAACTGCCCGGAGACCTACAAGCCCCAGTTGTCCCAAGGTTCTGGCCGTGTCCAGGTGGTCCGCATGGTCCTGATCATGTCCAGCGCCGCGACGGTCCAGCTGAAGATCGACCCGTCCGTAGTACTGGCAACACGCAAGTACGTGGACGACCAGGACGCGGCAACCACGACGGCCATCACTACCACCATGCAGAGCGGCCTGGCCCTGAAGGCGGATCTGGCCGGCGCAGCATTCACCGGTCCTGTGTCGGCCACCACTGTGGGCATCGGCACCCAGGCCCCGACTGGTAAGCTGGATATTGCCGGCAATACCGTCAACTCGATCCAGGCGGTCCTGACACGCGGTTCCTCGGACATCAATTTCCGCACGATCGCTCGAAATGGTACGAGCAACGCAGTAAATACCGTGCAGGCATCGTTCGGTATGGAGTACCTGGGACAGGCTGCACCGGGCCAGGGCATGGCTGCTGGCTTCAATTTCATGCGTGGCGCGGGCGGGTTAGATAGCTCGATCCTGTTCGTGACCTATAACCGGGAACAGGCTCGACTCTCCGACCAAGGGAATCTGCACCTGGGCACGGGCAGTAACACGATCAACGGCGCGCGCCTGTCGGTGGCCGGTAGCATCCCGAGCATTGGCGGCATCGCTGCACTGCGCAACGACAGCACGACAGGAGCCAGCTCTTTGGTGGCCCAGGACGACACCCAGACGAAATACTGTGAAATCGGTATTGCTAACTCTGCATGCACTCTTGGTGGGGCGGACTATGGCCTGCCTGGTGAAGGCTTCGTACGTGCCTCATATTCGTCTCTCGGCCTGAACATCAGCACGGCCGCATTGGCCGGCTATGTCCGGTTCTCGATCCTTGGCACCGAGAAAATGCGCCTGACTGCCACTGGTTTTGGTATCGGCACTAATGCGCCTGCCTATCCGCTGGATGTGAAACATGTTACCGGGGGCCATCTCGCCACTGGCCGAACCTCCAACGCTGGGGCCTCGTCCGAACCAGGTAACTGGTACATCACCGCACCCAATGCTTCGGGTAACTCGCGTATTTGGGGCGCTATCCGTACTGTGGTCGGTAACGCTACGGACGGGGCCGAAGCAGCCAGTATGACGTTCAACGCTCAGAAAGCCGGTGTGCTTACTGAGGCAATGCGAATCGATAGTTCCGGAAATCTGCTAGTCGGAGTTTCGACCGGGTCGTCCCACTCAATTACAAAATCCGGGCTTCCCGCCAACGCAAGCAATACCATCCTGAATGTACAGGGCGGGATGCTGATGGTGGAATACACCAATGGCGGAGCATATAGCACTACCGGTGCGACTCTGAAAGTCGGCAAAGACGCAGTAACTACTCGCTCGATTAATACAGGCGGTACTGTCAACGCCAGCGGCGCCGACTATGCCGAGTACATGCAGAAGGCGGACGACTGTGGCGTGATCGCAAAGGGCCAGATCGTCGGCATTGACGTCGACGGCAAGCTCACCGACAACTGGGCCCGGGCTGTCTCGTTCCTCATCAAGTCAACCGATCCGTCCTATGTGGGCGGCGATGTGTGGGGATCCGAAGATGCAGTCGGTGCGCGGCCTGTCGAGCCTGTTTTCCGTGCCCAGGAATACACTGGCCCGGATCACCCGGGCAATGCACCGGTCGCGCCCGCCGCACCAGTCGAGCCAGCTGCACCGGCCGAGATGGCCCCGTTTGTCGAGCCTGCTATTCCGGCCGCGCCGGAAAATCCGACCGAGGCCGAGCAGGCCGCTTATAACGTCCTGCTCCTGCAATATGAAGTGGCTGCGTCCGAACTGGCCGCCTCGTATCAGGCTGAGAAAGAGGCACGCGCCGACCAGTACCAGGCCGACCTGGCCCAGCATGCAGCCGCGCTGGCCCTGTACCAAGAAAAGCTGGCCAAGTACCAGGAAGAGAAGGCGGCCTACGACATCGCCCTGGCCACCTACGAGCACGAGCAGGCTGAACACGCCGCCAAGGTGGAAAGCGATCTCATCCACTACAACACGATCACCATGCCGGCCTACCAGGCCGAACTGGCGCAATTCGAATCCCGCTTTGAGGCGGCGCGTCAGCGCGTCGATCGGATGGCGTACTGCGGCCAAGTCCCGGTCAACGTTCTCGGCGCGAAGCCTGGCCAGTACGTGGTTCCGGTGCAGGACGGTGAAGGTATCGCTGGCCAGTTGGTGGACAACGCCGCGATCACCTTCGACCAATACCGCCGCGCCGTCGGCATCGTCCAGAACATCCTGCCGGATGGCCGCGCCAACGTGCGCGTGAAACCTGTGTAACCAAAGGAGCCACACCCATGCATTTCCTCTATGTCGTCCTGTTCGTCCTGGTGGTGGCCCTGCAGGCCGCCGACGCCTTCCTGACCTGGCGCGTGTTGCTCGCCGGCGGCCGCGAGCTCAATCCGGCCGTGCGCTTCCTGATCGACCACCTCGGAATCGTCCCCGGCCTGGCCCTGGCCAAGCTGTTCCTGGTGGTGATGGTATGGCTGTACCTGCGCGACCAGCTGGCGATCCTGCTGGCGATCGCCGCCGTGTACGCGTGGGTGGTTCGCCACAACTGGCAGCAGCTGCAGCGCACAACCGGCAAGCTGTCGAGCGCCTGACATGGAATTCCACGTCATCACCGCCGCCGGCGCCGACCTGATCGCGCGCAAGGTCGATGGGCAACCGCTCATCATTGTTCCGCCGGCGCAGACACCGGCGCCGGCGGCCGCACCGGCGGCGCCAGTCCCCGGCAAGTAATCGACAATCCGACGCCCAGCGCGGCCGGTCCTCACCAAGGGGCCGGCCGCTTTTTATTGTGCCCAGCGTGGGCACAACCGCTCCCAGGTGCAGCACTCCCGCGCGCGGGGCATCCTGTCGCCACCGTCTGAACTGACCGATCCCCGGCCACAACGGCCACCTCTTTATCAACCTGGAGCACACATGGCAACCGACTACCACCACGGTGTACGAGTCCTCGAAATCAACGAGGGTTCGCGCCCGATTCGCACTATCTCGACCGCCGTCATCGGCATGGTCTGCACGGCCGAGGACGCCGACGCCGCCGCCTTCCCCCTGAACAAGCCGGTCCTGCTGACCGATATCGCGTCGGCTGTCGGCAAAGCCGGCACCAAGGGCACCCTCGCGCCTGCGCTCAAGGCGATCGGCGCCCAGACCAAGCCGGTGACCATCGTCGTGCGCGTGGCCGAAGGCGAGGACGCGGCCGCGACCGCCGCCAACGTCATCGGCACCACCACCGCAGCCGGCCAGAAAACCGGCCTGCAGGCCCTGCTGGCCGCGCAATCGATGTTCGGCGTGAAGCCGCGGATCCTGGGCGCCCCGGGCCTGGACAACCTGGCTGTCGGCACCGAGCTGGCGGCGATCGCCCAGAAGCTGCGCGGCTTCGCCTACCTCTCGGCCTTCGGTTGCAAGACCAAGGAAGAAGTCACCGCCTACCGCGCCGGTTTCAGCCAGCGTGAAGTCATGATTATCTGGCCGGACTTCATCAACTTCGACACCGTGGCCAAGGCCGACGTCGACGCGCCGGCCGTCGCTTACGCCCTGGGCCTGCGCGCCAAGATCGACGCGGAGACCGGCTGGCACAAGACCCTGTCGAACGTCGGCGTCAACGGCGTCACCGGCATCACCATCCCGGTGTTCTGGGACCTGCAGGATCCGGCCACCGATGCCGGCTACCTGAACGAGCAGGACGTGACGACGCTGATCCGCAAGGACGGCTATCGCTTCTGGGGCAGCCGCACTTGCTCGGATGACCCGCTGTTCGCCTTCGAAAGCTACACCCGCACCGCCCAGGTCCTGGCCGACACCATGGCCGAGGCGCACATGTGGGCCGTCGACAAGGACATGCATCCGTCCCTGGTGCGCGACATCCTGGAAGGCATCAACGCCAAGTTCCGCGAGCTGGTCAATGCCGGCTACCTGATCGGCGCCGAAGCCTGGTTCGATGCCTCGGCCAACACCGCGGAAACGCTCAAGGATGGCAAGTTGACCATCGACTACGCGTACACCCCGGTACCGCCGCTGGAAAACATGATGCTGCGCCAGCGCATCACGGACCAGTACCTGGTCGACTTCGCCGCCGGCGTGGCGGCCGCCGGCTGATCCGTCCGGCACATCATCTTTCAACTAGGAGAACAGCATGGGCATGCCCAGCAAACTTAAAGCCTTCAACGTCTTCAATGACGGCAACAACTACCAGGGCCAGGCGGCCGAGGTGGTCCTCCCGAAACTGACCAAGAAAATGGAGGAATGGCGCGGCAGCGGCATGAACGGCCCGATCAAGTACGACATGGGCCAGGAAGCCATCGTCCTGGAATGGACGATCGGCGGCATGATCCGCGGCGTCCTCGACCAGTGGGGCATTACGACCCACAACGGCCTCATGGTCCGTTTCGCCGGCGGCTACGCGAACCCGGACACCGGCGCTGTGGACGCGGTGGAAGTGGTGGTCCGCGGCCGTCACAGCGAGATCGACATGGGCACCGCCAAGTCCGGCGAAGATACCGCGATCAAGATCGTCACCGAGTGCAGCTACTACAAGCTGACCATCAACGGCCAGGACGTGATCGAGATCGACCTGCTCGGCATGATCGAGAAAGTCAACGGCACCGACCGCCTGTCGGACCTGCGCACCGCGATCGGCCTGTAAGCCGGCGCACCCTCGCCGCCTGGTCGCCCAGGCGGCACCCCTCCCCCTGAACATAACGAGATACCACCATGAACGAGAAAAACCCGAACAGCGTCACCCTGGAAACCCCGATCAAGCGCGGCGAACAGACCATCGAGGAAGTCACTCTGCGCAAGCCGGCCGCCGGCGAGCTGCGCGGCACCTCCCTGTCCGCCCTGATGAACCTGGACATCGACGCGCTGCAAAAAGTCTTGCCGCGCATCTCCTCGCCCATGCTCACCGAAGCCGACGTCGCCCAGCTGGATCCGGCCGACCTGGTGCAGCTGGGGAGCGTGTTCGCCGGTTTTTTGCTGACGAAGGCCGCACAAGCGAGCATGGCATCCCGAACCGCGTAGAGGACGCAATGGCCGACATCGCCGTAGTGTTCCACTGGACACCGCAAGCGATGGACGGCCTGGGCCTGGCTGAACTGATGGACTGGCGCGAGCGCGCGCGTGTACGAAGTGGGAATGAGTAAATGTCAAACGATCTTAGATTACGAGTGCTGTTCAACCTGGCGGACAGCATCACCGGACCCCTGCGCAATATCCGGCAAGGGAACGACGACGTAGCGAAGTCATTGCGGGAAACTCGGAACCGCCTCAAGGAGCTGAACAAGACCCAGGCCGATATCGGCGCGCTGCGCGAGCTGCGCACCGGCATGGCGGCCACGGCCGGCGAGCTGAACGCAGCCAAGGCCCGGGTGGCGTCACTTGCCCAGGCGCTCTACGCAAACGGCCCGCCAACCCAGGCAATGGTCCGGGACTTCGAACAGGCCCGCACGGCTGCGCGCGCACTGCAGGACCAGCACCGCCAGCAATACGTCCAGCTGCATCAACTCCGCACCGGCCTGGCCGGCGCCGGCATCGACACCCGCAACCTGTCCCAGCACGAGCGCGACCTGCGCCAGAACATCCAGGCCACCACGGCCGACATGCAACGCCAGCAGCAGCAGCTGGCCGAGCTGGCCGCGCGCGAGCGCCGCTTGGGCGAGGCCCGGGCGCGCATGCAGCGCACCCAGGAGACCGCCGGCAAGATGACCAGCACCGGTGCCGGCATGGCTGCAGCGGGCGCCGTCACCACGGCCGCGATGTCGGTCCCCGTCACCGAGTACGCGAAGGCCGAGGACTCGGCCACCCAGCTGTCCGGCGCCCTGATGCGCGCCGGCGGCGTGGTCCCGCCCGAGTTCGAAAAGATCAACGCCCTGGCCATGAAGCTGGGCGATCGCCTGCCCGGCACCACGTCGGACTTCCAGGACATGATGACCATGCTGACCCGACAGGGCATCTCGGCCCAGACCATCCTGGGCGGCATGGGCGAGGCGGCCGCGTACCTGGGCGTGCAGTTGAAGAAAACGCCGGCAGAGGCGGCCGAGTTCGCGGCCAAGATGCAGGACGCGACCAAGACCACCGAAAAGGACATGCTCAGCCTGATGGACGTGATTCAGCGGACCTTCTACCTGGGCGTGGACGATAACAACATGCTCAACGGCATGGCCAAGCTCAGCCCGGCCATGGACACAATCAAGATGAAGGGCCTGGAAGGCGCCAAGGCCGTGGCGCCGCTGCTGGTGATGGCCGACCAGTCCGGCATGGCTGGCGAGGCCGCGGGCAACGCCTACCGGAAGATCTTCCAGATGGGCATGGACAAGAAGAAGATCGACAAGGCCAACAAGGGCCTGGCGCCGGCGCAGCGCCTGGACTTTACCGATGGCAAGGGCGAGTTCGGCGGCTTCGACAAGATGTTCGCGCAGCTGGACAAGCTCAAGGGCCTGACCACGCAAAAGCGCCTTTCCGTCCTCAAGGAGGTGTTCGGGGACGACGCCGAAACGCTGCAAGTCGTCTCCCTGCTGATGGAGAAAGGCGTCGACGGCTACCGCGAGGTGCAGGGCAAGATGGCCGCCCAGGCGTCCCTGCAGGAGCGCGTCAACCAGCAGCTCGGCACCCTGAAAAACCTGTGGGAAGCCGCCGGCGGCACCTTCACCAACACCATGGTGGCCTTCGGTGAAACGCTCGCCCCCGAATTGAAGGCAACCACGGAATGGCTCGGGGACACGGCCCAGAAGATGGGCGCATGGGCACGCGAGAATCCGCGCCTGTCCGGTGGCCTGATGAAAACCGCCGCAGTCCTCGGGATCCTGCTGACCGCCGGCGGCGCGCTGCTGGTGATGCTCGGGACCATTCTCGGACCGCTGGCCATGCTCAAGTTCAGCCTGACCACCCTGGGCATGCAGGGCGGCCTCCTGGCGAACGTGTTCCGGATGGCGATATCGCCGCTCAAGCTGCTGGGCCAGGCCGTGCTATTCATCGGCCGCGCCATGCTGATGAACCCCATCGGCCTGGCCATTACCGGGATCGCCGTCGCCGCCTTCCTGATCTACAAGTACTGGGGACCCATCAAGGAATTCTTTGGCGGCCTCTGGGACCAGGTAAAAGCGGCATTCAACGGCGGCATCGGCGCGATCGGCGCGCTCCTGGTGAACTGGTCGCCGGCCGGCCTGTTCTACCGCGCCTTCGCCGGCGTGATGTCCTATTTCGGCGTCGACATGCCTTCCAAGCTGTCGGAGTTCGGCGCGAACATCATCACCAGCCTGGCCAATAGCCTGGCCCCGATCGGCGCTTTTGTGGGCGGCCTGTGGGACCAGGTGAAGGCCGCGTTCAACGGCGGCATCGGCGCGATCGGCGCGCTCTTGGTGAACTGGTCGCCGGTCGGGCTGTTCTACCAGGCCTTCGCCGCGGTGATGTCGTATTTCGGGATCGACCTGCCGGCCAAGTTCTCGACCTTCGGGGCCAACATCATCGCCGGCCTGGTCAACGGCATCACCAGCGGCCTGGGCGCCGTCAAGACCGCGATCACGTCGGCGGCCGACAGCACGGTGGCCTGGTTCAAGGAAAAGCTGGGAATCAAGAGCCCGAGCCGGGTGTTTGGCGAGCTGGGCGGGTTTATCAGCCAGGGCGCGGCTGTCGGGATCGAAGGCGAACAGGGAAAGGTGGCCAAGGCGATCGCGGCACTGGCAACCGTGGCCTCGGCCACGTTCACGCCTGCCGTCACTGTTGCCGCCCAGCTCCCCACGACGCCGCCGGCCCAGCTGCAGCCGGTGGCGGCCGTGGCCAAGTCACCGGCAGCGACACCGGCCCAGCTGCAGCCAATCGCGGCCGCAACCAGGTCGCCGGCAGCGGCACCGGCACCGGCCCAGCTGCAGC
>CAMLFK010000022.1 GCA_946479255.1 uncultured Oxalobacteraceae bacterium | reverse complement strand
AGGACGAGATGTGGCCACCCAGGTCGCCGTCGGCGCGGTTGGCCTTGACCACCATCGCCATCGCGTTCCAGCGCATCCACGAGCGCAGGCGCTCTTCGAACTCCAGGTTACCTGGGCAGTGTTCTTCGAGGTGGGCGGGAATGGTGTTGACGTAGGCGGTATTGCTGGAGAAAGGGATATGGGCACCGCGGCGGCGCGCCAGGTCGACCATACGTTCCATCAGGTAATGGGCGCGGTCGGTTCCTTCGTTTTCGATAACGGCTTCAAGCGCTTCAAGCCATTCGTTGGTCTCGAGCGTGTCCGGATCGTTGGCGGCGGCGGCCGTCAACTGGTCGAGTTGAGCTGACATTCAGTACATCTCCTAGTTGTAAGTGCCCCACTCGACCTTGCTTCGGCCGCTGTCGGACGGTGCGAATTTTTACGGTACCCAATTTAGTATGAGGATTTTAACAGCAAATTCGGATTTTTCAAATTGCGATATTTCATTTCATATCGTGAAAAATCGAAAATCGGGACAGACCCTGTTTTTTGGAAATTTCCCGAAAAATCGGGTCTGTCCCGGGTCTGTCCCGATTTTAGAAGCAACAGTTCGCCGGAGTGCAATCATGCGGCAGCGGCGCTTGCAACGGCGCGCGATCAGCGTGGCGGCCTTATAATCCTGCTTTGCCCTGCTTTACCTCTTCGCTTTACCTCTTATAAATTACAGCTTCCACAGCTCACAAATCATGTCCGCACAACTGATCGATGGTGTCCTCCTGTCCCAACAACTGCGCGCCGAAATCGCCAGCCGCGCCGCCGCCCTGACCGCTAAAGGCAACAAGCCAGGCCTGGCGGTGATCCTGGTCGGCGAAGATCCGGCCAGCCATGTGTACGTACGCAACAAGGTCAAGGCCTGCGGCGACGTGGGCTTCCATTCGATCCTGGAAAAATACGATGCGGACCTGTCCGAAGCCGCCCTGCTCGACCGTATCACCGCCCTGAACGTGGATCCGACCATCCACGGCATCCTGGTACAGATGCCATTGCCTAAGCATATCAATCCGATGAAGGTGATCGAGGCGATCTCGACCGCCAAGGACGTGGATGGCTATTCGGTGATGTCGGCCGGCGAGCTGCTGACCGGCCTGGATGGTTTCCGTCCGTGCACGCCGTACGGCTGCATGAAGCTGATCGAGAGCACCGGCTACGACCTGCGCGGCAAGCACGCGGTGGTCATCGGCCGCAGCAACACGGTCGGCAAACCAATGGGCTTGCTGCTCTTGCAAGCCAACGCTACCGTGACCATATGCCATAGCGCGACGCCGGACCTGGCCTACCATACCCGCCAGGCCGACGTGGTGGTGGCCGCCGTCGGCCGCCGCAACACCCTGACCGCCGACATGGTCAAGCCGGGCGCGATCGTGATCGACGTGGGCATGAACCGCGACGATAACGGCAAGCTGTGCGGCGACGTGGATACGGCGGGCGTGCGCGAAGTGGCCGCTCACATCACTCCGGTGCCAGGCGGCGTCGGACCGATGACGATCACCATGCTGTTGATGAATACGGTCGAAGCCGCCGAACGCGGCTAAACCTGCAGGCCGAGTCGACCAGGCCGAGATTGCTGAACACTTAGGAATTTAGGAAAATACGATGACTCTTGATACCACCAATCCCCTGCTCGACTTCTGCGGCCTGCCGCGCTTTGACGTCATCAAACCGGAGCATGTGTCGCCCGCCATCGAGCAACTGATCGCCCACGCCAGCGAGGTAGTTACCGAACTGGAAGCGCCCAACCATGACGTGAAGTGGGACAATTTCGTCACTCCGCTGGAAGAAGCCACCGAGCAGCTGGGCCGCGCCTGGGGCGTGGTGGCGCACCTGAACCACGTGGTGGACACGCCGGAACTGCGCGCCGCCTACAACGAAAACCAGCCGAAGGTGACCGAATTCTGGACCGCGCTGTCGCAGAACGAGGCGCTGTTCACTAAATATAAGGCCTTGCAGGCCAGCGCCGAATTCGAGACTTACTCGCCGGCGCGCAAAAAGATCGTCGAAAACGCCATCCGCGACTTCCGCCTGGGCGGCGCCGAGCTGCCGCCCGAGAAGAAAAAACGCTTCGCCGAGATCCAGGAAGAGCATGCGATGACGTCGACCCGTTTTTCGGAAAACGTGCTCGACGCCACCAACGACTACAAACTGCTGGTGGAAGACGAAGCCGAACTGGCCGGCCTGCCGGACGATGTCAAGCAAGCCGCGCGCGCCGCCGCCGAAGCCGATGGCAAGGCCGGCTGGCAGTTCACCCTGCACTTCCCTTCTTATTACCCGCTCCTCCAGTTCGCCGACAGCCGCAAGCTGCGCGAGACGATTTACCGCGCCAGCTCGACCAAGGCGTCCGACATGGGCAAGGTGTTCAGCGAGCTGGAGAAATGGGACAACTCCAGCAACATTTCGACCTTGCTGAAGCTGCGCAACGAAGAGGCGCGGCTGCTGGACTACCGCAACTTCGCGGAAGTCTCACTGGTGCCGAAGATGGCCCAAAGCCCGGAGCACGTGATTGCCTTCCTGGAAGACCTGGCCCGCCGCGCCCGTCCATACGCCGAAAAAGACCTGGCCGAGCTGCGCGCCTTCGCCAAGGATGAACTGGGCATCGACAAGCTCGAATCCTGGGACCTGGCTTACGCGTCCGAAAAACTGCAGGAGCGCCGCTATGCCTTCTCCGCCCAGGAAGTGAAGGAATATTTCCCTGAGCCGAAAGTGGTGGCCGGCTTGTTCAGTGTCATCGAGAAGCTGTTCTCGGTAAAGATCAGCCAGGACAGCGCGCCGGTCTGGCATCCGGACGTGCGTTTCTTCCGCATCGAGCGTGACGGCCAGCTGATCGGCCAGTTCTACCTGGACCTGTACGCCCGTAGCGGCAAGGCCCAGGGCGCCTGGATGGACGATGCGCGCGGCCGCCGCCTGAGCACGGGCGGCGTGCTGCAAACGCCGGTGGCTTACCTGACCTGCAACTTTACTCCGCCGGCGACGGTGGACGGCCAGCTGCAGCCATCGCTGTTCACCCATGACGAAGTGACCACGCTGTTCCACGAGTTCGGCCACGGCCTGCATCACATGCTGACCCAGGTCGAGGAACTGGCCGTCTCCGGCATTTCGGGCGTGGAATGGGATGCGGTGGAACTGCCGTCCCAGTTCATGGAAAACTTCTGCTGGGAATGGGACGTATTGCAGGGCATGACGGCGCATGTGAAGACCGGTGAGCCGCTGCCGCGCGCGCTGTACGACAAGATGCTGGCTGCGAAAAATTATCAGTCCGGCATGCAGACCCTGCGGCAGGTGGAATTCTCGCTGATCGATATGCATTTGCATTATGACTACGATCCGGCCAGCAGCAAGGCGGTGCAGGAGCTGGTGGATGATGTGCGCCAGAAATTCGCCGTCATGATCCCGCCGGCATTTAACCGTTTCCAACACTCTTTCGGACATATTTTTGCCGGAGGGTATGCTGCCGGGTACTATAGCTATAAGTGGGCCGAAGTTCTGTCCGCCGATGCGTATGCCGCCTTCGAAGAAGCGGTCGAAGCGGGCGGCGGCAAGCTGTTGGACGACACCGGCAAGCGTTTCCAGCAGGAGATCCTGGCCGTCGGCGGCTCACGTCCGGCGCTCGAATCGTTCAAGGCCTTCCGTGGCCGCGAACCAAGTATCGACGCCTTGTTGCGACATAGCGGCATGCAATCCTGAGACAGGGCGTGCCGGCAGGGAGAGTCATCATCATGAAGCCGATCGTGGCGTTGTCGCTGCTGCTCTGTGTGAGCAGCGTCGGCGCGCAAGTGTATAAATGGACTGACAACAAGGGCGTCGTGCACTACAGCGACCAAGCCCGCGCGGGCGCCGGTGCGCTGGCCGCGCCCTCTTCCGAGGCGCCCGGCCCCGCTTTGCCCTACGAACTGGCGCAGGCGGCCAAGCGCCACCCGGTCACGCTGTACACCACGACTGGCTGCAGTTTTTGCGACACGGGCCGCGCCTTTCTCAAGGCGCGAGGCATTCCTTTCATTGAGAAAACCGTCAACAGCGATGCCGATGCCGCCAAGCTGAAAGAAGCCGGCGGCAATGGACAATTGCCGCTGCTGGTGGTCGGCCGCAACAAACTGACCGGCTTTGAGCAAGACAGCTGGGGCGCCGCGCTCAAAGCCGCTTCCTACCCAGCCAAATCCATGCTGCCGCCAAGCTACCGGCATCGCAGCGCGCAGGCGGCCGACCCGGTCACCACGCCGGTGGAAGTTGCGCCCGAGGCGGCTACCGCCAGCCCGAAGAAGAAGGACAACGCCGATTTACCGCCTGGCTTCCAGTTCTGACATCTCTCATCTATGACCCGGATCGACTTCCACACCAATATTCCCGATAAAGTGAGCTATGCCTGCCGGCTCGCGCGCAAAGCTTATGGCGCGCGCGGCAAGCTGGTGCTGCTGGCCGATAGTGCCGAACAGGCCGCGCAGTTGAACGAAGCGTTGTGGACCCTCTCCGAGACCGATTTCCTGCCGCACGTGATGGCCGGCGACCCGCTGGCCGAGCAGACGCCCATCATCGTCTGCCACAGCGACCAGGCGGAGTTGCCCCACTTCGACATGCTGGTGAACCTGACCCGTTCCACGCCGGCCAATGTCGACCGCTTCGACCGCGTGTTTGAGATCATCTCGCTCGATGAAGATGATGCGGCGGCCGGACGCAAACGGTATGTCGCCTACAAGCAGCAAGCCTATCCACTGACTCATTTTGTCGCAGGACAATCATGACCAACAACCCGGCGTTCGATCCCAACATCCCGGTGCTGACCGAGGTGTTTCAAGACAAGGTTCAAGAGAACAAGGAAGTCCCCCATAACCGGCGTTCCTATGATCCGCCGGCCGAAGCCGCCGCGGCGCCGGACGACACCAATGCCCATCTGGAGCGGCGCGCCGTCGCCACCTGGACCGAGCCGGAATGGACCTTGCTGGAGCGCCGCCTGTCCGAGCGCATCCTGCACCAATTGCAGGGCCGCGTCGATTTCGTGCTGGAACAGCGCCTGCGCGACAGCATGGAAGACGTGCTCAAGCAGGCCATGGCTGGCCTGACCGCCGAGATCCGCCAGGGTTTGCAGCAAACCATCGAGCAGATCGTGCTGCGCGCGGTGTCGCAGGAACTGGTGCATCTGCAGGCGCTCAAGAAGTAGTCGCCCCTGACCCGGCCTTTCAATCTCTTACAATTCAATGGGACCAAATTGACCCCATCGCGTGCACCGTCGTTCTCCTGGCGCGTTTACTTTGGCACGGCCGGCCCGGTCTGCTTTGCCAATCCGGCCGTTTTGTTGTACCGTTCGTATACACAATATTGACGTAGCGTCACGAGCGCTACTCTTACCCCATTGGAGAATGCCCATGCAGTTCACGACCAAACTCATTCCGCTTGCCATCGCTATTGCCTTCGCGGGCAGCGCTAGTGCACAAGAGGTCGTCAAAATCGGCCATGTCGGACCGATCTCCGGCGCCAGCGCCCACCTCGGCAAAGATAACGAAAACGGCGCCCGCATGGCGATCGAGGAACTGAACGCCAAGGGTTTCACTATCAATGGCAAGAAAGTGACGCTGCAACTGATCACCGAAGATGACGCGGCCGATCCGAAGCAAGGCACCGCCGTCGCGCAAAAGCTGGTCGACGCCAAGGTGCAGGGGGTGATCGGCCACCTCAATTCCGGCACCACCGTGCCTGCCTCGCGCATCTACCACGATGCCGGCATTCCGCAGATTTCCCCGTCGGCCACGACCCCGCAATACACCAAGCAAGGCTTTGTCACGGCGCACCGCGTTGTCGCCAATGACAACAAGCTGGGCGGCACGCTCGGACGCTACGCCGTCGAGACCCTCAAAGCCAGCAACATTGCCGTGATCGACGACCGCTCGGCCTATGGCCAGGGCGTGGCTGATGAATTCGTCAAGGGCGCCAAAGCCAAGCTGCCGTCTGTGAAAATCATCGCCAAGGAATTCACCAACCCGAATGCCACCGACTTCACCGCCATCCTCACCTCCATCAAGAACAAGAAACCGGACTTGATCTTCTTCGGCGGCATGGATTCCGTGGGCGGCCCGATGCTCAAGCAAATGAAGGCGCTGGGCATCAAGGCCAAGTTCATGGGCGGCGACGGCATCTGCACCGAATCGCTGGCCCGCCTGGCTGGTGACGGCATTGGCGAAGGCACCGTGACCTGCGCCGAAGCAGGCGGCGTGAAAGGCCCACAGGAAAAAGTGATGGCCGATTTCCGCGCACGTTACAAAGCCAAGTACAACATGGACGTGCAACTGTATGCGCCGTATGTGTACGACGCGGTGATGGTCATGGCTGCCGCGATGCAGAACGCCAAGTCGGCCGATCCCGCCAAGTACCTGCCTGAGCTCAAGAAGATCAGCTACAACGGCGTGACCGGCACCATCGCCTTCGATGCCAAGGGCGACATCAAGGATGGCGCGCTGACCCTGTTCACCTACAAGGGCGGCAAGAAGACCAAGATCGATGTGATCAAGTAAGCAGCTTCGGACCGGGTGCCGCGGTAGCCGGTTCAAGTCAAAAAAAACGCGCCGAAGCCGGCGCGTTTTTTATTGGAGCTGGAACGGCTTACTTTTGAGCCAGGACCCACTTGACCAGGGTCTTGGCTTCCGCCTCGCTCACCTGCGGATTGGCTGGCATCGGGACCGCGCCCCAGGCACCGGAACCGCCCTTGAGGACTTTACTGGCCAGCTTGGCTTCGGCATCCTTCTGGCCGGCGTATTTAGCAGCAACGTCCTTGAACGCTGGGCCGACCAGCTTGTTTTGAACGGCGTGGCAAGCCATGCAATTTTTCGCTTTCGCCAAATCGGCGCTGGCCATGGCGCTGGACGATGCCAACGCCGACAACACCAAACACAACATCAGGGACCGTTTCATGTAATTCTCCATAGTGACTTGCTGCTTTTCTTCAATGTGCTGCAATTTTACAGTGTTTCCCAAGGCCAGAATCAACCCCCTTGCGTCCTTTGTTTCCTTAACGCCTCAGTAGCGGACAAGGTTGACCAAAATTCCCTACGGCAACGAAATGTTTTGTAAGATGATGGATTACGAGGAGCGCGCCATGCCGTTAATTATCATCATTGCCATTGTTACTGCGATGAAGTTTTTCGAAGTCTGGAAGTTTGCCGAGATGTCGTGGTGGTACGTGGTCGGCCTGATGGTGTTCGCGTTCATCTGGTTCGAGTTCATCGAAAAGATTTTCGGGCTCGATAAAAAGAAGGAACATAACGTGGATGAGGAACGGCGCAAGGCGCGCATCAAGCAGCAGTTTGAGAAGAAGAAGTAAGCGCCTGCCGCGCAAGCGCTACCCCGTCACCGCCCCCTTGCTCGCGGTCGACGCCAGCGCCGCAAACTTGGCCAGCACTCCACGCGTATAGCGCGGCGCGGGCTTGACCCAGTTTTTGCGGCGCCGCTCGATTTCATCCGCGGCCACATTGAGCTCGATAAGCTGCTGGTGCGCATCGATGGTCACGGAATCGCCCTCCTCCACCAGCGCGATGGTCCCGCCTTCAAACGCCTCCGGCGACACATGGCCCACCACCATGCCCCAGGTCCCGCCCGAGAAGCGCCCATCGGTAATCAGCCCCACCGACTCGCCCAGCCCCTTGCCGATCAGGGCCGCCGTCGGCGACAGCATCTCCGGCATGCCCGGCCCACCCTTCGGTCCCAGATAGCGCATCACCAGCACATCGCCAGGCTTGATCCGGTCCGCCAGGATTGCGGCCATGGCCGTCTGCTCGTCGTCGAACACGCGTGCCGGTCCGGTAATCACGGGATTCTTCAAACCCGTGATTTTGGCCACGCAGCCTTCCGGTGACAGGTTGCCTTTCAAAATGGCCAGATGGCCCTGGGCATACAGCGCCTTGTCGATGGTCCGGATCACGTCCTGATCCGCGCGCGGCACCGAGGGCACATCGGCCAGCTCTTCGGCCATGGTGCGGCCGGTGATCGTCATGCAATCGCCATGCAGCAAGCCGGCGTCCAGCAGGAGCTTCAAGACCTGTGGAATGCCGCCAGCCTTGTGCAGGTCGGTCGCGACGTACTGGCCGGATGGCTTCAGGTTGCAGATCACCGGCACTTGAAGGCGCACCCGCTCGAAGTCGTCGATGGTCCATTCCACTTCGGCCGCGTGGGCAATTGCCAGGTAATGCAGCACCGCATTGGTCGAGCCGCCGGTTGCCATGATCAGCGACACGGCATTTTCAATCGACTTGCGGGTGATGATGTCGCGTGGCTTCAAGTCCTTCTTGACCGCCTCCACCAGCACGCGCGCCGACTCGGCGGCCGAGCCCACTTTCTCGTCGTCCGGATTGGCCATGGTCGACGAGTACAGTAAACCCATGCCCAGCGCCTCGAACGAGGACGACATGGTGTTGGCGGTGTACATGCCGCCACAGGAACCAGCCGACGGGCAGGCGTTGCGCTCGATGCCGTCGAAGTCTTCCTTGGACATGCGGCCGGCGGTAAATTCGCCCACCGCTTCGAAGGCCGACACAATGGTCAGGTCCTTGCCCTTCCAGTTGCCGGGCTTGATGGTGCCGCCATAGACGTAAATGCCGGGCACATTGGTGCGCGCCAGCGCAATCATCCCGCCCGGCATGTTCTTGTCGCAGCCGCCGATGACGACCACGCCGTCCATCCATTGTCCGTTGACGGCCGTCTCGATGCAGTCGGCAATGACTTCGCGTGAAATCAGCGAGTACTTCATGCCTTCGGTACCCATCGACATGCCGTCCGAAATGGTCGGGGTGCCGAATACCTGCGGATTTGCGCCGGCATCCTTGATGGTGGTAATCGCGATATCCGCCAATTTTTGCAAGCCGGAATTGCACGGGGTGATGGTCGAATGGCCGTTGGCCACGCCGATCATCGGTTTGTCGAAGTCCTGCTCCTGGTAACCCATCGCGTAGTACATCGAGCGGTTCGGACTGCGCGACACGCCTTCGGTAATGTTGCGGGAACGGCGGTTGTAACGAGGCGTATCGGCCATGGCGGACTCCTGCGGGAAGGAGTTGCAAGCATGCCTTGCGCATGGGCCCAAGTCAAATGTATGCTTCACCCGTGCGTGAGTCGCTCCGCATATCACATTGAGTAGATATGACACGACCAACATATCAATGAACATCGAACTGCGTCAGTTGCGCTACTTCATCGCCGTCGCCGAAGAACTCCACTTCGGCAAGGCTGCCCTGCGCCTGCACATGACCCAGCCGCCCCTTTCGCAAGCCATCCAGGCACTGGAGCAATTGCTCGGTGCGCCACTGTTCGAACGCAGCCGCCGCGCCGTTGCGCTGACGCCGGCCGGCCATGCCTTGCTGCCGGAAGCGCGGCGCATGCTGGTCCAGGCATCCGGACTGCCGGAACTGGTGCGGCGCGCGGCCGGCGGCGAAGCCGGCCGCCTGTCGCTGGCCTTCGTTTCCTCGGCCGACTACAGCATCTTGCCGCCCTTCTTGCGCAAATACCGGGCCGCGTTTCCCGACGTGCAGATCGTGCTGCAGGAAGCCACCTCGGACCTCCAGATCGACGAATTGCTGCACGCACGCATCGATGCCGGACTGTTGATCCCGCCCCTGCCCGACAAGGCCCGCATCGAGCTGGAGTATCTGCCCCTGCTGGCTGAACCGCTGGTGCTGGCCGTGCCTTCCGGCACCCTCAAGCCCGGTAAGGATGCTATCCATTTGAAGGATGTGCCGCCGCTGCCCTTGATCATTTTCCCGCGCCAGATCGCGCCCAGCTTGCACGACGCCATCCTGGGATGCTTCCGCTCCGCCGGGCTGACCCCGGAAATCGGCCAGGAAGCGATCCAGATGCAAACCATCGTGAGCCTGGTATCGGCCAGCATGGGCTTGGCACTTGTGCCACAATCCGTGTCGAACCTGATGCGCCCCGGCGTAGAATATCGGGCGCTGCGCGATGCCACGCCACTGGTGGAAACCGGCATCGCCTGGCGGCGCGACAACGATTCGCCGGTACTGCGCGGGTTTCGGGACCGGCTGCTCCAACTATCACGAACAAAGTAAGAATCAACAAGGGAAAACCTAAGATGCTGACTCACCCGATGCCGGACCCGGTCGCCTTCTCGATCGGCCCGCTGCATGTCCACTGGTACGGCCTGATGTATGTGCTGGCATTTGCGCTGTTCGTCGCGCTCGGCCGCGTGCGCATCAAGCAGCCGCACATCGCCGCGCTTGGCTGGAAGAAGGAAGACCTCGACGACATGCTTTTCTACGGGATGCTCGGCGTGATCATCGGCGGGCGCCTCGGTGAAGTGCTGTTCTACCAGCCCGCCTACTTCTTCGCCAATCCCATCGAAATCTTCAAGACCTGGAACGGCGGCATGTCTTTCCATGGCGGCTTCCTCGGCGTGCTGATCGCCATGTCGCTGTGGGCGCGCAAGGCCAAGCGCCGCATCACGGATGTGTACGACTTCATCGCTCCACTGGTCCCGCTCGGCTACGCCGCCGGACGCCTCGGCAACTTCATCAACGCCGAACTGCCTGGCCGCCTGGCCGACCCGTCGCTGCCGTGGGCCATGCTGTGGCCCGGCGTGGAAGGACCGCGCCATCCATCGCCGCTGTACCAGATGACCATCGACGGCATCCTGGTGTTCGTGATCCTGTGGCTGTATGCGCGCAAGGAACGGCCACGCTTTGCGGTCGGCGGCATGTTCGCCTTCCTGTATGGCTGCGCCCGCTTCTTTACCGAATACTTCCGCGTACCCGACTGGCAGATCACCGTGGCCGGCATGCCGGTCACCTCGGGCCAGGTCCTGTCGCTGCCGATGATCATCGCCGGCCTGGCGATCATGGTTATGGCGTACTCGCGCAATCCGCTGCCGAGCACAAATCCGGCACGCTGATCAAAAGCAACGCTACTGAAAGGCCTTCCAGAACATATAGCCGGCCAGCGCGTACAGCACGAAGGCGAAAATGCGTTTGAGCTTTTGCACCGGCATGCGGTGAGCCGCACGGGCGCCAAGCGGCGCCATGCTCACGCTGGCCATGGCGATCACCGCCAGTGCCGGCAGATAGATATAGCCGAGCGACCAGGCCGGCAATCCGGGTGCGTGCCAGCCGAAGTAGATATTCGATAGCGTGCCCGATAGCGCGATCGGAAAACCCAGTGCCGCGCTGGTCGCCACCGCGTTATGGATCTTGACGTTACACCAGGTCATGAAGGGCACCGAGATAAAGCCGCCACCGGCGCCAACCAGGCCCGCGACCACGCCGATGCCTGCGCCCGCGCCAGTCATGCCGAGCGGCCCGGGGAGTTCGCGCGCCGCCGATGGCTTACGGGTAAAAAGCATTTGGGTTGCAGAGAAGGCGACGAATACCGCGAACACCATCGCCAGCACCGAGGTGTTCATCTGTTTGGCGATCCACGGACCGATCCAGGAACCGATCAGGATACCCGGCGCCAGCAGCCGCACCACCGGCCACAGCACCGCGCCGTGTGCGTGGTGGGCACGCACCGACGATAAAGAGGTAAATAATATGGTGCCGAGCGAGGTGGCAATCGCCATGTGCACCACAAGTTCGAGGGGAAACTGGCGCGCACTGAAGATCATCGTAATGAACGGCACCAGCACCATGCCGCCACCGATACCCAGCAGTCCGGCGGCAAAGCCGCCACCTAGTCCCATTAATAGAAGTATTCCGATCAGTTCGATATCCATCAAGCGCCTGCTTCTGACAGCTTTACATTCAGCAGCTTTAGAATATGGCGCCATTCGGCCGGCTCCACCGGCGTGATCGACAGGCGGCTGCCCTTTTGCAGCAGGCGCATCTGTTCCAGCGCCGGATCGGCGCGCATTTCCTTGATGCTCAGCAGGCGGGTTTTACGAATGCCCTTGACGTCGATGCCGATCCAGCGCGGCTGCGCCAAGCTTGCCTTGGGATCGTAATACGCACTCTTTGGATCGAACTGGGTGGCGTCGGGATACGGTGTGCCAATGACCTCGGCGATGCCGGCCACACCCGGTTCGGCGCAGCTGGAATGATAGAACAGCACGCCATCGCCGGGACGCATGGCGTCGCGCATGAAATTGCGGGCCTGGTAGTTGCGCACGCCGTACCAGCCGACTATCTGCTTCGGTGCCGCCATCACATCGTCGATACTGACGTCGTCCGGTTCGGACTTCATCAACCAATAGGCCATCGCCATCCACCTTCAAATAACGGGAGCCTCGAAAAACCTACTGCGCGGCCCGCTATTGCACCTGCGTTGCTCGCCTCTGCGTTGCTCGGCCGTACCTTCGTACGGCTCCGCTACTCGATGCAATATCAGGCCTGCTCGCTACGGTTTTTCAAGGTTCCCTAAGTACGCATGCAAAAAAAACGGTTGCGCGGCATTCGCCGGCAACCGTTTTACGTAATCAGAGCCCCGCATGTGCCGTTTTCGCCGGCATCCTGAACCTAATGGTTCAAGGCGGTCACAGCTAGTTCAATTTCGGGTTCGTCGGACTAGCGACGCTCACTCCCATCAAACAAAATTCCGCAACCTGTGCACATAAATGGTTCAAGGAATATATGGCAATCGCGAACACCGCAGGGTGAAGCGAAGTTTACTCCGATGGGCTCACATGTCAAACGAAATTGGCCGCTTAAAAAAGATTTTCTTGCGGCGTGAGCGCGCTATCGAGCACGGTGTGCATCGCCGCGATTTTTTCCTTGACTTCCAAAATCGACAGGTCCGACAACGGTCCGTGCGGGGTTTTCACCGACAGGAATTCGGCAGCCACGGAGAGCGCCGCCATCACGGCGATGCGGTCGTTACCTTTCACCTTGCCGGAATCGCGCAGCGCGCTCATCTTGCCGTCGAGGTAGCTGACAGCCTGCTGCAGGGTGCGCTCCTCGCCTTCCTTGCAGGCCAGGCGATAAGGCTGGCCCATGATGGTGACGTCGAGCTGGATCATTGAGCGGCCTCGTGTTTTTGTTCGGCGATGCCGGGGTCTTGCGCGGGCGGCAGCTTGGCCAGCAAGGCTTCGACGCGCTGCTGGGCTTCGTCCAGCCTTTGCATGAAGGTTTCGTTTTCCCGGCTGAGAAGGGTATTCACCTGGCGCAAGGTGGCATTCTCGCGGCGCAGCGACTGGGTCAACTCGGCAAGCCGAGTGATTTTGACGGAGAGGTCTTCGAATTCTGAAATCATCCCGTAACTATAGGCGGGTGAGCGAATTGCCGTCAACCGAATCAGGGTACAGCGCGAGTTTGCCTTCCAGAGGGATCATTCCTGAACGAAATAAGCATGCGCCGACGCAAATGTTTCCCGGCCTGCACTTGTGGCAGATCAAACCTCCTGTCGGAAATAAACATGATGACGTCTTGAAAAGGCGGGGGTCCGTCCCTATAATTAGCACTCGTTAGTAGAGAGTGCTAACAACTCTTTCTAGCCTGTGCCTGCTTCATGAGAAGGAGCGCAGGCATATTGAAATCGCGGGACAGCCCCGGCAGCCTTCGCCAATAGCTAAGTCAAACCATTGAATTTAAAGGAGTTTTGCATGAACCTTCGTCCACTGCACGATCGCGTAATCGTCAAACGTCTCGACCAGGAAACCAAAACCGCATCCGGCCTGATCATCCCTGATGCTGCTGCCGAGAAACCGGACCAAGGCGAAATCCTGGCTGTTGGCAATGGCAAAGTCCAGGACGACGGCAAAGTTCGCGCCCTGGAAGTCAAGGTCGGCGACCGCGTACTGTTCGGCAAATACTCGGGTCAGAGCGTCAAGGTCGACGGCGAAGAGCTGCTGGTCATGCGTGAAGAAGACATCATGGCCGTTCTGGTCAAGTAATCAAAGTATCCAGAACACCTCAGTCTGACACCCGCTTTATCCCCACACGAATTCGGAGAACATAAACATGGCAGCTAAAGATGTAGTATTCGGCGACGCAGCGCGCGCCAAGATGGTTGAAGGCGTCAACATTCTGGCCAACGCCGTTAAAGTCACCCTGGGTCCTAAGGGCCGCAACGTGGTGCTCGAGCGTTCCTTCGGCTCCCCAACCGTCACCAAGGACGGCGTGTCGGTTGCCAAGGAAATCGAACTCAAAGACAAGCTCATGAACATGGGCGCGCAGATGGTCAAGGAAGTCGCTTCCCGCACCAGCGACAACGCCGGCGACGGCACCACCACTGCAACCGTACTGGCACAAGCGATCGTTCGCGAAGGCATGAAGTTCGTTGCCGCCGGCATGAACCCAATGGACCTCAAGCGCGGCATCGACAAGGCAGTTGCTGCCACCGTCGAAGAGCTGGCCAAGATCTCCAAGCCATGCACCACCACCAAGGAAATCGCCCAGGTCGGCGCGATCTCCGCCAACTCGGACTACTCGATCGGCGAGCGCATCGCTGAAGCGATGGAAAAAGTCGGCAAGGAAGGCGTTATCACCGTGGAAGACGGCAAGTCGCTGAACGACGAGCTGGACATCGTTGAAGGTATGCAGTTCGACCGCGGCTACCTGTCGCCCTACTTCATCAACAACCCGGACAAGCAAGTTGCCATCCAGGACAATCCATTCGTCCTGCTGTGCGACAAGAAGATCTCGAACATCCGCGATCTGCTGCCGATCCTGGAACAAGTCGCCAAAGCCGGCCGTCCACTGCTGATCATCGCTGAAGACATCGAAGGCGAAGCACTGGCGACCCTGGTGGTGAACAACATCCGCGGCATCCTGAAGACCTGCGCAGTCAAAGCTCCCGGCTTCGGCGACCGTCGCAAAGCCATGCTGGAAGACATCGCTGTCCTGACCGGCGGCCAGGTGATCGCTGAAGAAGTCGGCCTGACCCTGGAAAAGGTCACGCTGAACGAACTGGGCCAGGCCAAGCGCATTGAAGTGGGCAAAGAAAACACCATCATCATCGACGGTGCCGGCGCTGCCGCCAACATCGAAGCGCGCGTCAAGCAAGTGCGCGTGCAGATCGAAGAAGCGACCTCGGACTACGACCGTGAAAAGCTGCAAGAGCGCGTGGCCAAGCTGGCCGGCGGTGTTGCCGTGATCAAGGTTGGCGCTGCCACCGAAGTCGAAATGAAGGAAAAGAAAGCACGCGTGGAAGATGCCCTGCACGCTACCCGCGCTGCCGTTGAAGAAGGTATCGTTCCTGGCGGCGGCGTTGCCCTGCTGCGCGCACGTGCCAACCTGGGCGGCCTGAAGGGTGACAATGCTGATCAGGACGCCGGCATCAAGATCGTGCTGCGCGCGATGGAAGAGCCACTGCGCATGATCGTGCAGAACGCCGGCGAAGAGTCGTCGGTGGTCGTTGCAGCAGTGATCGCCGGCACCGGCAACCACGGCTACAACGCTGCCAACGGCACCTATGGCGACATGGTTGAAATGGGCGTTCTGGACCCAGCCAAGGTAACCCGTTCGGCACTGCAAAACGCAGCGTCGATCGCCGGCCTGATGCTGACCACCGATGCCATGGTGTGCGAACTGGCTGAAGACAAGCCAGCTGGCGGCGGCATGGGTGGCATGGGCGGTATGGGTGGCATGGGCGGCATGGACGGCATGATGTAATTCGCCCCCAAGCGATCTGCTGAAAAAGCCTGCGGGGTTCGCGCCCCGCGGGCTTTTTTTATGCACAGGAAGTTTGTATCGTGTGTTGCCCACGCCCCGCGCTTTAGTTTAGTATCCCCGATCTGCTGCTTAATTGGTAACTGCATGTCTGCCACCGCGTCCACCTCCATGTCCACCTCCGCTTCGGTTAAAGCCCAAGCCCTCCTGGCAACCGCCATTGCGCTC
Organism: uncultured Oxalobacteraceae bacterium; assembly: GCA_946479255.1. The sequence continues at coordinate 18,636 of CAMLFK010000022.1, read as the reverse complement.
GGGGCCGCTGGCGTCACCGTATATTTCGGCATGCGCGCCATCGAGGCGCCGCCCGCCGCCGCGACCGCCGCCCTTGCCCTGCCCACGCCAGTGGCCCCGCCCTTGCCCTACAACGGCCCGCGCACCCAGGACCAGGCCATGGATTTGCTGGCCGGCCTGCCTGAAGTGAAAGCCTGGAACGATCACCTCGTCAAAAGCTCGGGTGGCGCCAGTCATGGCAGCCTGGTGCCCTACAGCCCCACGCCCAAGGAACTCGGCGGCAAGCGCTACTGGCAATTCAGCTATGTCGAGAACACGCCCGACGCGGCCAAACGCTGGGAAAACTTCCTGGTTGGCGAGAACACCGCCGAGATCCTGGTCGACGATATCGACAATGCCAGGCAGATTCCACTGGAACAGTGGCGCTCCAGCAAGCGGCCGACGGAGCGCATGGTCGTCCCGCCAACACCAGCCGTCCCACCTCCGCCGCCGCCCGCGCAGTAAGCACTTTGTCAGCTAAAGCGTTGCTTTTAAAGGAAAAAGCCCACGCGCTAATTGCCCATGGACATCAATTGGTCTAGTATTGCCTTAGATAAATATAGGACCGTCCCATGGACAAGCACACCCTCCCGAAAAAGAAGCCGCTGTATTGCGCAGTGACGATAGCGATTGTCGGATTGTCAGCCCTGTTCGCCGCGTGCGAGCCGGTGCCCGGCCTGAAGGCCCCGCCCGGCGTCGCCACCGTGGCCGGCAACACCCTGGCCACCAAGGAACAGGCGATGTCGTCGCTGATGGCCCTGCCTGAACTGAAAGCTTGGTCCGAACGTATCGAAAAGGATTCCGGCGGCAAGCTGCACGGCGCGCTGATGGAATACGACGCCCAGCCGAAGATCGTCGGCGGCAAGCGCTACTGGCAGTTCAGCTTCGTGGAAAACGGCAGCGACGCGGCGCACCGCTGGGAGAGCTTCCTGGTGTCCGACAAAGGCGACGAGATCCTGATCGACGACGCCGCTACCGACAAGCCCCTGACCCTGGCCGACTGGCGCGCGCGGAAGCGCCCGATGGAGCAGACCGGCCCGCAGTAACACGCTTGGCTGCGCATGGATTGCCGTGCGCGCAGTCGTATTTCGCTTAGAATGCCGCGCAAGACCAATCATTGCCGCCTCCCTCGACTCTTTCCATGCCCCGCCCGCGCAAAGCCGCCGAACCGTCTGAGCTGACAGCACCAGAGCGCCCTGCCCGTCCCCAGATGGCCGATATCGCGCGGCTCGCCGGCGTCTCTGTTTCCGCGGTCTCTCGCGCGCTGCGCGGCAGTCACGAAATCGGCGAAGAAACCCGCAAGCGCATCGCCGAACTGGCGCGTTCCATGAACTACACGGTCAATGTCGGCGCCGCCAACCTGCGGCTCAAGCAGAACAGTACCGTGGCGGTGGTGCTGCCCTTCATGACTGAACAGCGCCAGCAATTGACCGAACCATTCTTCATCAGGCTGATCAGCTCAATCGCCAACGCGCTGACCGAGCGTGGATTCGAGATGCTGCTCTTGCGCGTCGATGCGGAGCACGCCAACTTCGCCGACTCGTACTACGCCGGCCGGGCCGCGGCGCTTATCTTCACGGGCCAATGGCTGCGGCACGAACGGCTCAACGAACTGGCCGGTGCCGGGGTGCCGTTCGCGGTCTGGGGTGAACAGCGCGAGCAGCAGCTGTACTGCACGGTCGGCACCGACAATCGGCATGGCGGCGAACTGGCCACGGCCCACTTGCTGGCGCAGGGCGCGCAGCGCATCGCCATCATCGGCGACTTGAGCGGCCACGAAATCGGCCAGCGCTACGCCGGCTACTTGCAGGCGCATCGCAACGCCGGTGTCAACCCGGACCCGGCCCTGCGCGTGCATTCCAGTTTCGACACCGCCATCGTGGAACGCGACACCGAGCGGCTCATCGCCAGCGGCGTCGCGTTCAACGGCATCTTCGCCTGCAGCGACATGACGGCGATGACGGTGATTAACGTGCTGCTCCGGCACGGCCGCAAGGTGCCGGAAGACGTGGCTGTGGCCGGATATGACGACATCGACCTGGCCCGTTATTTCAGGCCCGCACTGACCACCGTGCGCCAGCCGATCGATGCGGCCGGCACCGCCATGGTGGACGCCCTGATCGAACAGCTCGAAGGCGGCCGCCCGCTGCCGCGCGCTCTGGTGACCGAACTGGTCGTGCGCGAGTCGACCCGGCGCTCTTAGCAGCCGAGGTGCTTCGATCCATCTACGCCGTGATGGCGAACCACGCGCCGTATGCCGGCAGCTCTACGGTCGTGCCATCGACCTTCCCGGGCAGGCCATGGCCGGCCAGCGCTTGCGCACCTTCAAGCTGCGCCAGCGTGATGCCGACCGGTTCAGGCCCCAGGTTAAATACGGCGATTACGCCGGGATGGCCGGCCAGGTCGCGGCGCAGCGCCAGCACCGGCTCGGGCGCATCGAAGAACACGATCTCGCCGCGCGTGAGCTGCGGCAGCTTGCGGCGCCAGGCGATCAGGCGGCGCGCGGCATTGAGCGGCGAATCCTGGTCGTCTTCCTGCGCCGACGCGGCCAGCGGGATGTGCGGCTCGGCCACCGGCAGCCACGGCTTACCGCTGGTGAAACCGGCGTTCGGCGCCTCGGGCTTCCACGGCATCGGGGTGCGGCAGCCGTCACGGCCTTTGAACTCCGGCCAGAAGGTGATGCCGTACGGGTCTTGCAGCAGTTCGAACGGCACGTCCGCTTCCGTCAAAGCCAGCTCGTCGCCCTGGTACAGGCATGGCGTGCCCTTGAGCGAGAGCTGCATCGCCAGCACCAGCCGGGCCAGCGCCGGCGTGGGCTCGGCGCCGGTACGCCCCCAGCGCGTCATCACGCGCACGCTGTCGTGGTTACCGACCGACCAGGAAGCCCAGCCACCCTTCACGCGCGCCTCGAACTCTTCCACCTGGGTGCGGATGTGCGCCGCCGAAAACTGCGGGGTCAGCAGGTTGAAGCTGTACGCCATGTGGAGTTTGTCGCCATCGGCGGTGTACTCGGCCATTACGCCAAGCGCATCGTCGGCGCCCACTTCGCCGATCGACACGGCGTTAAATTCGTTGAGCAGCGCGCGGATCTTCTGCAGGAAAGCCAGGTTCTCAGGCTGGGTCTTGTCGTGGATGTGCGCCTGCATGCCATAGGGGTTGACGTCGGAGACGGTGTTGGTGTCGCGCGTGGCCGCCGGCGGATTGCTGCGCAGCTGGGTGTCGTGGAAGTGGAAGTTACACGCATCCATGCGCACGCCGTCGACGCCGCGCGCCAGCCAGAAGCGCAGGTTGTCGAGGTGGGCCTGCTGCACCTCCGGATTATGGAAGTTCATATCAGGCTGGCTGACCAGGAAGTTATGCAGGTAGTACTGCCTGCGCCGGCTGTCCCACTGCCACGACGAGCCGCCGAATACCGACAGCCAGTTGTTGGGCGGGTTACCGTCCGGGAGCGGATCGGCCCACACATACCAGTCGGCCTTGGGGTTGTCGCGGCTCTTGCGGCTCTCCACGAACCACCGATGGATCTCGGCCGTGTGCGACAGCACCTGGTCGATCATGATCTTCAGGCCGAGCGCATGCGCCCGGGCGATCAAGGCATCGAAGTCGGCCAAGGTGCCGAACATCGGGTCGACGTCGCAGTAGTCGGCCACGTCGTAGCCGAAGTCCTTCATCGGCGATGTGAAGAAAGGCGAGATCCAGACGATGTCGGCGCCCAGCCGGGCAATGTAGTCGAGCTTCTGGGTGATGCCCTTGAGGTCGCCGATGCCGTCGCCATTGGTATCGAGGAAGCTGCGCGGATAGACCTGGTAAATGATCGCTTCGCGCCACCATGGAGTGTCCTGGCCTGCGGATGTCGAGATGTGTGTGTTCATGTGAGGGGCCGTTTGTATTTTGTAGAGAGGGAACTAGATGTCGAGATGCGAAATCATCAAACGCTTCGCATCATCCTCACCCAGCTCATGCTCCTTACCGAGCGAAATCCCGACCGACATAATATCGATCAGCAGCAGCTGGAGAATGCGCGAGATCATCGACAGGAAGGTCGTGCTGTCCTCGCTGTGATCCACCGCCAGGCAAACGGTAGCCTTCTTGGCCAGCGGCGACTTGCTGCTGGTGATGGCGATGACATCGGCCCCCGCCGCCAACGCGGTATCGACCGCATCGAGCAGCTCCGGCAGACGGCCGGACGAAGAAATCGCCACCACCACGTCACCAGGGTTCAACAACTCGGCCGCCAGCGAGAACAGATGCGAATCGCCATATGACGAGGTCGGAATGCGGAAGCGGAAGAACTTGTGCTGGCCGTCCAGCGCCACCACGCGCGAAGCGCCCATGGCATAAAACTCGACCCGCTTGGCTTTTCTAAGCAGCGCGATGGCGCTGTCGATCGACTGCACGTCCAGCTGGTCGCGGAACTTCAGAATCGCCGACACGGTATTGTCGATCACCTTGGCCGACAGGTCGTGCGTGCTGTCCGACACCCGCACCTGGCTGTGGCGCACCGGGATCGTGCCGGTCAGGCTGCTGGCGAACTTGAGCTTGAAGTCCGCCAGGCCCAGGAAGCCCAGCGAACGGCAGAACCGGATCACGGTCGGCTGGCTGACGTCGGCCAGGCGCGCAATCTCGGCAATTGGCTCGCCCAGCACCTTGCGCGGGTGATCGATCACCAGCGTTGCGACGCGCTGCTCGGCCGGCGAGAGTTCATGCTGCAGATGCTGGACCCGCTCCATCAGGGTATTGGCGCCGCTGCGCCCGCGCAGGTGCTCGGACAGGATCGAGGCCACACCGTGGAAAGCCGGGTTCGGCGTCGTGATGACAAAAGTCGGGATCTCGGCCAGGTATGAAGTAAAGCGGCCCTTGGCTTCGAAGCGCTTGCGGAACGACGAGCTGAGGAACCACTTACCCAGGCGTGGAACGATGCCGCCGCCGATAAAAATACCGCCGAAGGCACCGAGCGTCACCGCCAGGTTCGCCGCCGCGCCACCGAGCATGCCGCAGAAGCAGTCCAGCACTTCCAGGCACAGCGCGTCGCCTTTCTCAAGGCCGCGTTCGATGATCTCCGGCGAGCTCAAAGGGAGCACCTCCACGCCGTTGCGCAACGCCAGCGCGCGGTAAATGATTTCCATGCCAGGGCCGGAAATCAGGCGCTCGTTCGATACGTGCGACCATTCCTTCCATGCGTACTGCAAAATCGAGAACTCGCGCTCGTCGGCCGGCGCAAAATTGGCGTGGCCGCCTTCGCTGCCGAGGGTCACAAAACCGTCGATGGTCGGGATCACGCCTGAGCATCCAAGGCCGGTGCCCGGACCCAGCACGCCGATCACCGCATTGGCCGCGCTCTTGCCGCCGCCGACCTGCACCAGGTCGCCGGCCGGCAGGTTCGGCAGCGACATCGCCAGCGCGGTGAAGTCGTTCACGATCAAGAGCGTGGTCAGGCCCAGCGCCCGGCGTACCTCGTCGGTCGAGAAATGCCAGTCGCGATTGGTCATGCGGATGAAGTCGCCGTTGATCGGGTTCGCCAGCGCGAACGCCGCGTGGTTCAGCTTCAGTCCTTCATGGCCGGCCAGGTAGGCGCGCAGCAGCGGCAGAATGCCGCTGTAGTCGTCGCACTTGAGAACCCGTACCGAACGTACCACGCCAGGCGCGCTTTCAAGTGCAAACCGCGCGTGCGTGGCGCCGATATCGGCCAGCAGACGGGGGCCGTCAGCGTAGGCAGTGCGGCTGTATTTTTGTTCAGTGTCGAGAATGTTGGCCATCGATTCGCGTTCAGATTACTACTGGTGCCGCATGCCAGATCTGGCTGGCATATTCGGCGATGGTGCGGTCGGCCGAGAAGGCGCCCATGCCGGCCACGTTGAGGATGGCCTTGCGCGCCCACTCGTCGCCCTGGCGATACAAGGCGTCGACCTGCTCCTGGGTTTCCACGTAACTGGCGTAATCGGCCAGCAGCAGATAATGGTCGCCCCAGTTGACCAGCACATCGTGGATGGCCTGGAAGCGTCCCGGTTCGCCGGGCGAAAACGCGCCGTCGCGGATCTGGTCCAGCACTGTGCGCAGCTCCTCGTTCTCTTCGTAGTAGCTGCGCGACTGGTAACCGGCCGCGCGCAGCTGCTCCACCTGGGGCGTGGTGTTCCCGAAGATGAAGAAGTTCTCCGCCCCGACCGCGTCGCGCATCTCGACGTTGGCGCCGTCCAGCGTGCCGATGGTCAGCGCGCCGTTTAGCGCAAACTTCATGTTGCCGGTGCCGGAAGCTTCGGTGCCGGCGGTGGAGATCTGCTCCGACAGGTCGGCCGCCGGCATGATGATTTCGGCCAGGCTGACGCTGTAGTTCGGAATGAACACCACCTTCAGCTTGCCACCCAGGCGCTCGTCCTTGTTGATGACGTCAGCCACGTCGTTGATCAGTTTGACGATCTGCTTGGCCATGTGATAGGCCGATGCCGCCTTGCCGGCGAAGATTACGGTGCGCGGCACCCAGTCGGCGTCCGGCTTGGCCAGCATGCGCTTGTAGCGGGTGACCACGTGCAGCACGTTGAGCAACTGGCGCTTGTACTCGTGGATGCGCTTGACCTGCACGTCGAACAGCGAATCGGGATCGAGCGTGATGCCCATGTTCTGCTGCACCCACTGCGCCAGGCGCTCCTTGTTGGCGCGCTTGGCCGCGCGGAAGGCGTCTACGAAAGTCGCCTGCCCGGCGAATGGCCGCAGCTGGGCCAGCTGGTCGAGCTGGCGGCGCCACTGGCGTCCGATCGACGCGTCGATCAGCTGCGCCAGCGGTGGATTGGCCTGCGCCAGCCAGCGGCGCGGCGTCACGCCATTGGTCTTGTTGTTGAAGCGTTCAGGGAACAGGCGCGCGAAGTCGGCGAAAATCGACTGTTTCATCAGCTCCGAGTGCAGTGCCGAGACGCCGTTGATTTTATGGCTGGCCACCACCGCAAGGTAAGCCATGCGCACGCGCCGCTCGCCCGATTCGTCGATCAGCGACACGCGCCGCGCCAGGTCGGCGTCGCTGCCCAGGCGCGGGCCGAGGCTGGCGATGAAGTGGGCGTTGATGTCGAAGATGATGTTCAGGTGGCGCGGCAGCACGCGCGCCAGCATGTCCACCGGCCAGGTCTCGAGCGCTTCGTGCATCAGGGTGTGATTGGTGTACGAGAACACGCGCTGCACCAGGCCCCATGCCTGCTGCCATGGCAGCTGGTAGTCGTCGAGCAGGATGCGCATCAGCTCGGGGATGGCCAGCACCGGGTGGGTGTCGTTGAGGTGAATCGCCACGCGCTCGGGCAGCTTGTCGAAGCCCTCGTGAGTCGACAGGTAGCGGCGCACCAGGTCCTGCAGGCTGGCCGCGACAAAGAAGTACTCCTGGCGCAGGCGCAGTTCGCGGCCCGACTGGGTCGAATCGTCCGGGTACAGCACCCGCGAGACGTTTTCGGAATGGTTCTTGTCCTCGACCGCGGCGAAGTAGTCGCCCTGGTTGAAGGCACCCAGGTTGATTTCGCTGCCGGCCTTGGCGGACCACAGGCGCAGCGTGTTGGTCGCCTCGGTGGCGTAGCCGGGGATGATGATGTCGTAGGCCATGGCCAGCACTTCTTCGGTATCCAGCCACTGCACCTTGTCGCCCACGCGCACGGTGCGCCCGCCAAAGCGCACGCGGTACTGTACTTCAGGGCGCGGGAATTCCCAGGGATGGCCGCCGGCCAGCCAGTAGTCCGGCGTCTCGACCTGCTTGCCGTCGACGATCTGCTGGCGGAACATGCCGTAATCGTAGCGGATGCCGTAGCCGAAGCCGGCAATACCCAAGGTCGCCATGGCGTCGAGGAAGCAGGCGGCCAGGCGTCCCAGGCCGCCGTTGCCGAGTGCCGCGTCGTGCTCCAGGTCGGCGATGGCGGCAAAGTCGACGCCCAGTTCACCCAGCGCCTGCTTGACCTCGTCGCTGATTTCCAAGGCCAGCAGCGCATTGGTAAAGCTGCGGCCGATCAGGAATTCCATCGACAGGTAGTAGACCCGCTTGGCGTCCTGGTCGTACTGTGCGCGCGTGGTCTTCATCCAGCGCTCCACCAGGCGGTCGCGTACTGCCAGCGCGGTGGCGTGGAACCAGTCGGCCGGCTTGGCGGCGCGCGGGTCCTTGCCGACCCGGTAGATCAGCTGATTGGCAATGGCGCGCTTGAGATGGGGTACATCGTTGAGTTGGCGGTCGTACTGGAAATCGTCGAGGGACATAAATTAAGCCTAGGCTGCTATTTGCTGATAAAGAGAGGTAAAGCTGTCGGCCGCAGCAATCCAGCCGAACTGCTGGGCCATGGCGCGCTGCTGCACGCCGCGCCAGTCCGCCGGCCGCGCGTACAGCGCAAAGGCACGCCGAACAGCCGCTCCAATGCCGTCGACGCTGAAGTCGTCAAACACAAAGCCGGTGGCACTGTCGTCGTCCAGGCTTTCCAGCGACGAATCGCGCACCGTGTCGGCCAGGCCGCCCACCCTGCGCACCAGCGGCAAGGTGCCGTACTTGAGGCCATACAGCTGCGTCAGCCCGCAAGGCTCGAAGCGCGAGGGCACAAAAATCACATCGGCGGCTGCGATCAGGCCGTGGGCAAAGGCTTCGTCGTAGCCGATCCGCACCGATACCGACTGCGGGTTGGCCGCTGCAGCGGCGCGGAAGGCGCTTTCCAGCGCCGGTTCGCCGCTGCCCAGCATGGCGAACTGGCCGCCGCGCCGGATGATCTCGGGCAGGATCGCCAGCACCAGGTGCAAGCCCTTCTGCTCGGTCATGCGGCTGACCAGGCAAAACAGGGGTGCGCCGGGTTTCAAAGCCAGCCCGTGCTTGCGCTGCAGCTCGGCCTTGCAGGCGGCTTTGCCGGCCAGGTCGCCGCTCGTGAAATGGGCCGGCAGCAGCGGGTCCGTGGATGGATTCCACACCTCGTCGTCGACGCCGTTCAGGATGCCGGTCAGGTCGCCCGCGCGTGCGCGCAGCAGGCCATCGAGGCCGCAGCCTTGCTCCCCGCCCTGGATTTCGCGCGCATAGGTGGGGCTGACGGTGGTGATCTTGTCGGCATAATGCAGGCCCGCCTTGAGGAAGGACACATTGCCGTGGTACTCCACGCCCTGCACACTGAAGAAGTGCGCCGGCAAGCCAAGGTCCGGAAACACGTGGCCGGGGAACACGCCCTGGTAGGCCAGGTTGTGCACGGTGATGACGGAGCCGGCGATATGGCGCCCGCTGGCTTCGCGCGCGGCGCGCAGGTAGGCTGGCGCCAGGCCCGCGTGCCAGTCGTGGCAGTGCAGCACCTCGGGCGTCCAGGCCGCATCAAGACCTTGCGCCAGCACCGCGGCCACGCGGCCCAGCAGCGCAAAGCGGCGGTGGTTGTCCGGATACTCGCGCTGATGTTCGTCGGAATAAGGATTGCCGGGCCGCTCATACATGGCCGGCGCATGAATCACATAGACGGGCACGCGCGAGCCGGGCAGCACGCCCAGGGTCACGCGGGCGCCGTCGATCTCCGCCACCGGCTGCTGGCCGAGCACACCGGCGGCCAGGCTTGGGAAGCCCGGCACCACCACGCGCGCATCGATGCCGCGCCGGCGCTGGGCGGCCGGCAGGGCCGCCGCCACGTCGGCCAGGCCGCCGGTTTTCAGGAGGGGATACAGCTCGCTGCTGACATGCAGTACTCGCATTGAAGATCCTTACAGTGCGGCCAGCATCGGTGCGGTAACCAGCACCACGCCGGTCTCGCTGCGGTGGAAGCGCCTGGCATCAAGCTCGGCGTCTTCGCCAATCACCATGCCGGCCGGGATGCTGCAATGGCGGTCCACCACCACTTTGCTCAAGCGGCAGCCCTCGCCTACCTCGGTCCCAGGCAGCAGGACGGCCTGGTCCACGCTGCAGAAGGAAGCCACGCGCACATTCGAGAACAGCACCGAACTGCGCACGTTGGAGCCTTCGATGATGCAGCCGCCGGAGATGAGGGTGTTCACCACCACGCCCTGCTGGCCGTTTTTGTCGAACACGAATTTAGCCGGCGGCAGCTGCTCCTGGTAGGTCCAGATCGGCCAGTCCTTGTCATACAAGTTGAGCTCCGGCGAAATCGACGCCAGGTCCAGGTTGGCCGACCAGAATGCATCGACGGTTCCGACGTCGCGCCAATACGGTGCGACGACATCGCTGGACGGCACCGACGACATGCCGAAGGGGTGGGCTACCGCACTGCCCTCGCCCACGACGCGCGGGATGATGTCCTTGCCGAAGTCATGCGACGATTCCGGATTGGCCAGGTCTTCCTCCAGCAGCTGGTAAAGGTAGGCGGCGTTGAAGATGTAGATGCCCATCGAGGCAAGCGAGGTGTCGTCGCGGCCCGGAATGGTAGGCGGATCGGCCGGCTTTTCGGCAAACGCGGTCACCTTGCGGCTGTCGTCGATGGCCATCACGCCGAAGGCCGAAGCCTCCGATTTCGGCACCTCGATGCAGCCGACCGTGCAGCCGGCGCCGGTGCGGGCGTGGTCGAGCAGCATCAGCGAATAGTCCATCTTGTAGATATGGTCGCCGGCCAGCACCAGCACGTATTCCGGCTTGTACGAACGCAGGATGTCGAGATTCTGGTAAACCGCGTCGGCTGTGCCGCGGTACCAGTGTTCCTCGTCCACACGCTGCTGGGCGGGGAGCAGGTCGATGAATTCGTTCAGTTCGCCGCGCAGAAAACTCCAGCCGCGCTGCAGGTGGCGCAGCAGCGAGTGCGATTTGTACTGCGTGACCACGCCGATGCGGCGAATGCCGGAGTTCAGGCAGTTCGACAGCACAAAGTCGATAATGCGGAACTTGCCGCCGAAGTACACGGCCGGCTTGGCGCGGCGGTCGGTCAGCTGCTGCAGGCGCGAACCGCGCCCGCCCGCCAACACCAGCGCGATGGTCCGTTTAGGCAGCTGGCGGGCCAGTGCGGCGTTCTTTGTCTCATTCATGTTTTCGCTCCCTTTGTATTTTTGTTGATGACCTACTTGTGATGCGCGACTACGTTGTAACGCTTGGTTCAGTGCGGCCGGTGCGTTCGACGAGCTGCGCCAGCGCGCCGGCGATCGAGATCAGTTCGCCCAGTGCCTGCTGGGTCGGGATGTCGTGGCGGGCTGGATCGGCTTCGTACTTTTCAAGGTACAGGCGGATGGTGGCGCCTTCGGTGCCGGTGCCCGACAGGCGGAACACGATACGTGATCCCTCGCTCATGATGATGCGGATGCCTTGTTTCGACGAGACCGAATGGTCCACCGGATCGGTGTACGAAAAATCGTCGGCCAGCGCCACCTTGAAGCTGCCCAGGGTCTGGCCGGCCAGCAGCGGGAGTTGCGCGCGCAGGTGCGCCATCAGCCCTTCGGCGGCGGCGCTGTCGACGGCCTCGTAATCGTGGCGCGAATAATAGTTACGGCCAAAGCGCCCCCAATGCTCGTGGACGATCTGGTTGACGCTCTTGCCGCTGGCGGCGATCAGGTTGAGCCAGAACAGCACGGCCCACACGCCATCCTTCTCACGGATGTGATTCGAGCCGGTGCCGTAGCTCTCTTCGCCGCACAGGGTCACGGTGCCGGCGTCGAGCAGGTTGCCGAAGAATTTCCAGCCGGTCGGCGTCTCGAAGCAGGGCACACCGAGCGCATCGGCCACGCGGTCGGCGGCGGTCGATGTCGGCATGGAGCGCGCGATGCCGGCGATCCCAGCGCTGTAGCCCGGCGCCACGGTGGCGTTGGCGGCCAGGATGGCCAGGCTGTCCGACGGCGTCACGTCCAGGCCGCGCGCGACGATCATGTTGCGGTCGCCATCGCCGTCCGAGGCGGCACCGAACATCGGGCCGTCCGGCTGGTTCATGATGGCGATCAGCTCGGCCGCGTTGACCGGGTTCGGGTCCGGATGGCCGTTGCCGAAGTCTTCCAGCGGCACGCCGTTGATCACGGTGCCGGCCGGGGCGCCCAGCATGTCTTCGATGATGGCCTTGGCGTACGGGCCGGAGACCGCATGCATGCCGTCGAAGCACATGGTAAAGCCGCCCGCGAACAGCGCCTTGATGGCGGGGAAATCGAACAGGCTGGCCATCTGATCCGCGTAGTCGGCCACCGAATCGATCACTTCCACCGCCATCTCTTCAATCTGCTGGGTGCCGAGCGTGTCCAGGTCCAGCGATGGCGCGTCGCTGATGCGGTACCTCGTCAAGGTCTGGGTGTGGGCGAAAATCGCCTCGGTGATCTTTTCCGGTGCCGGACCGCCATTGGCGATGTTGTACTTGATACCGAAGTCGCCGTCGGGGCCGCCCGGGTTGTGGCTGGCGGAGAGCACGATGCCGCCCATGGCGGCGCGCTTGCGGATGACGCAGCTCACCGCCGGCGTCGACAGGATGCCACCCTGCCCGACCAGCACTTTGGAAAAGCCGTGGGCCGCCGCCATGCGAAGAATCGTCTGGATCGCGCTGCGGTTGAAGTAACGGCCGTCGCCGCCGACCACCAGGGTCTGGCCGGCGCAGTCGCCGAGGGTGTCAAAAATCGCCTGGACAAAATTCTCGAGATAGCCGGGGCGCTGGAATTCGGTCACTTTCTTGCGCAGGCCCGAGGTGCCTGGGCGTTGTCCTGCAAATGCTTGGCTTGCTACTGTTTGAATGGTCATGAATGCGCTCCGTGTACGAGACTCATAGCTTAGTTGATTGGTCAACCGCTAACAATACGGCGCGCGCGGAAATTGTGGCGCAGGTTTCGGCAATGTACGAACTTTGTTTTGGGTCCGACGAGTCGATCTCCACCGTCCAGCGGCCGGGCGGCAGGACAAAGCGTACTTCGGTTGCGTCCGCATTGACCAGCAGCAGGCAATCGCCCATGCGGATGCCGATGCAGCGCGCGGACGGATCGTTCCAGCTTTCGTGGGCGAGCGGCTGCCCATCCACACCCAGCCAGGCGATCGGCTGCCGCCATTCGGTGCGCCGCAGGGCCGCATGGCGCCGGCGCAGCGCGATCAGGCGCGCCGTGTAAGCGAACAGTTCACGATCCGCGCCGGGCCAATCGATCCAGGTAGTGGCGTTATCCTGGCAATAGGCGTTGTTGTTCCCGCCCTGGCTGTGGCCCAGCTCATCGCCGGAGAGCAGCATCGGCGTGCCATGCGCGAACACCAGGGTGGCCAGCAAGGCGCGCTGCAGGCGGGCGCGCAGTGCCAGCACGGCCGCATCGTCGCTTGCGCCTTCCACCCCGCAGTTCCAGGACAGGTTATGCGAGTGGCCGTCGCGGTTGCCTTCGCCGTTGGCTTCGTTGTGCTTGTCGTTGTAGCTGACCAGGTCGCGCAGGGTAAAGCCGTCGTGCGCGCAGATGAAGTTGACGCTGGCGGACGGCTTGCGCCCCGCTTTCTCGAACAGCTCGCTGGAGCCGGCGAAGCGCTGCGCGAAGCGGCCAAGCGATACATCGCCGCGCAACCAGAACGCCCGCATCGTATCGCGATACTGGTCGTTCCACTCCATCCAGCCGGCCGGGAACTGCCCGAGCTGATAGCCGTGTGGACCGATGTCCCAGGGTTCGGCGATCAGCTTGACGTCGGCCAGTACCGGGTCCTGGCGCAGCGCTGCGAAGAACGCCGCCTTCGGCGAGAAGCCGCCGGCATCGCGGCCCAGCACCGGCGCCAGGTCAAAGCGGAAGCCGTCGACGTGAAACTCGCGCACCCAGTAGCGCAGCGAATCCATCACCAGCTGCAGCACGCGCGGCTCGGACAGGTTCAGCGTATTGCCGCAGCCCGTCCAGTTCTCGTACAAGCCCTCTGGCTGCAGGTGGTAGTAGAGCGCGTCGTCGATCGCCCGCATCGACAGGGCCGGTCCCGCTTCGTCCAGCTCCGCCGTGTGGTTGTACACCACGTCGAGAATGACTTCGATGCCGCGCGCATGCAGCGCCTTGACTGCTTCGCGCAGCTCGGACGCGGGCGTGGTGCCGGCGCGGCCCGACCAATAGCGTGGTTCAGGCGCGAAGAAGCCGATGGTGGAGTAGCCCCAGTAGTTCGACAGCCCTTGCCGCAGCAGGCGCGGCTCGTCTGCCCGCTGGTGCACCGGCAGCAGGCTGACGGCGGTGACGCCGAGCGCTTGCAGATGATCGAGTGCGGCGTCCGAAGCCAGAGCGGCATAGGTCCCGCGCAGCGCCTCCGGAACCGCGTCCAGCTGGCGCGTGAATCCCTTTACATGGGCTTCGTACAGGATGGTGCTTGAGGCGGGCGTGCGCGGAGGCCGGTCGTCACCCCAGTCGAACTGTTCGGCGGTGACGCGCGCGAGCAAGGAGCCATCCTGCCCGCGGTACTGGCCGACGATCTCGCGGGCGTATGGGTCCAGCAGCACCAGCGCCGGGTTAAAGCGCGGCCCTTCGCCGTGCACCCGATAGCCGTATACCTGGCCCGCATTCAGGCCCGGCACGTGTACGTGCCACACCCCGGTGTCGCAATCGGCGACCTCGATGCGTCCGGTTTCATGGTCACCGGCGGCATCGAACAGGCACAGCTCGACGCGTTCGGCGTGCGGCGCCACCAGGGCGAAGTTAATGCCACCCTTAGCGAGGTGGGCACCGAGCGGATAGGCTGCCAATTACACCTCCAGCACCAGCATCAAGGTGGACAATGGCGGCAAGGTCACGGCCAGCGACTGTGCGCGGCCATGCAGCGGCCGCGCCTCTGTGGCGATGATGCCGTTGCCGACGCCGCTGCCGCCGTACACGGCCAGGTCGGTATTGATCAGTTCACGATAGCTGCCGGCGGCGGGCACGCCGATCCGGTAGTCCTGGCGTACCAGCGGCGTGAAGTTACACAGCACGACCACGAAGCTGCCGTCCTCGGCACGGCGCACAAACGACAGCACCGAGTTCTCGCGGTCATCGTGCGAGATCCATTCGAAACCGCGTCCTTCGACGTCGAGCTGGTGCAGCGCCGGCCAGGCGCGCATGACGGTGTTCAGGTCGCGCACCAGCCGCTGCACGCCGCTATGCAATGGATTGTCGAGCAGGTGCCAGTCCAGGCTCGCATCTGCGTTCCATTCGCGTACCTGGCCGAATTCGCAGCCCATGAACAGCAGCTTTTTGCCAGGATGGCCCCACATGAATCCGTAATAGGCACGCACGTTGGCGAAACGCTGCCATTCATCGCCCGGCATGCGGGTCAGGATCGAGCCTTTGCCGTGTACGACTTCGTCATGCGACAGCGGCAGCACGAAATTTTCGCTGAAGGCGTACACCAGACCGAAAGCCATCTTGTCGTGATGGTACTTGCGGTTGACCGGATCTTCCTGCATGTAGCGCAGGGTGTCGTTCATCCAGCCCATGTTCCACTTGTAGTGGAAGCCCAGTCCGCCCATATCCCCAGGGCGCGACACCATCGGGAAGCTGGTCGATTCTTCCGCCACCGTGATCGCATCGGGGCGTTCCGTGCCGACCACCTCGTTCATGCGGCGCAGGAAGGCGATCGCTTCCAGGTTCTCGCGCCCGCCGTGCACATTCGGCACCCACTCGCCTTCCTTGCGGCTGTAGTCCCGGTAGAGCATCGATGCCACCGCGTCCACGCGCAAGCCATCGATGCCGAAGCGCTCGATCCAGTACAGCGCGTTACCGGCCAAAAAGCCCAGCACTTCGCGCCGCCCGA
The DNA here is from genome assembly GCA_946479255.1 of uncultured Oxalobacteraceae bacterium. The sequence continues at coordinate 3,008 of CAMLFK010000022.1, read as the reverse complement.
AGTTATAGATCAGCGTATTCCAGTCCTGGTGAAAGCCTTCCTTGGGGTCGGCGTGCTCGTACAGGTGGGTGCCGTCGAAGCGCGCCAGCGCGAACCCGTCGGTCGGGAAGTGGCCCGGCACCCAGTCGAGCAGCACGCCGATGCCGTTGGCGTGGGCGGTATCGACCAGGTGGGCGAAGTCCTCCGGTGTGCCGAAGCGCGAAGTCGGCGCGTACAGGCCGGTGGGCTGGTAGCCCCACGAGCCGTCGAAGGGATGCTCGTTCACCGGCAGCAGTTCAATGTGCGTGAAACCCATGTCCTTCGCGTACGGCACCAGCTGCTCGGCCAGTTCACGGTAGCTCAGCCAGCGCTCGCCGTCCGCACGGCGCCATGAACCCAGGTGGACTTCATATACGCTGATCGGCGCGCTCAGGCCATTGGCCGCTTTGCGTGCCGGGTCGATGGCACGCACTGGCGGCAAGCCCTGCACCACCGATGCCGTCTCCGGACGCAGCTGGGCGCGGAAGGCGTATGGATCGGCCTTGTGCAGGATTTCGCCGGTGATGGTTTCGATCTCGAATTTATACAATTCACCGGCTTTGACTCCGGGAATGAAGGTCTCCCACACACCCACATTGGGGTGCAGGCGCATTGCGTGGCGCCCGCCATCCCAACCGTTGAAGGAGCCGACAACGGCGACCCGGCGCGCGTTGGGTGCCCATACCGCAAAGCTGACGCCGGCCACGCCGTCCAGCTCGATCAGCTGCGCCCCCATCCGTTCGTAGGGGCGGCGGTGGGTACCTTCGGCCAGCAGCCAGGCATCGGTGTCGCCGATGGTGGAAGCGAAGGGCTTGACGTTATCCGGCGTAAGTGACATGGCTGCGCTCTTTTAGTCAGGAGTTGGATACCATGATGATCATACATGCACCCGCGACTAGGGCGTTAGCCACATCTCACTGAGTCTTAACGCGGCGGTGCTGCGAAAAACAGGACTTCGCCGGTGGCTGTTGCGGCCATCAGCTGACCATCGTGCCACAGCGGCGTAGCCAGAAAAGCCCCCAGCCGCTTGATGTGCTCCATTCCGGAGTACATCGTATGTGGCCCGCCTTCGTACAGGCGGGCGTTGTCGAAGTTCCCTTTAGCGCCGAGAATGCGCATCGGATCGCTCATCGACTGCGCCGTGCGCCACGACCAGCGCGGCCTGCCGGTGGCAGCGTCCAGTACATGCAGTTCCCCTTTCATGCTCGCGCCCACCAGCAGCGTGCCGGCCCGAACCGGCGAAGCGAAGTTCCACACCTTGGTATCGAAGCGATAGCGCTCCTTGCCGTCCCGCTTGTCCAGCGCCAGCAGCAGATTGCTGTCCGACGTGCCGACATAGACCGCGTCATCGTCCTGGGCGGCGGTGGCGACGATCCAGGCACCTTTGGCGTCGTAGCGCCACTTCACACTGCCGCTGGCTGCGTCGAGCGCATAGAAAAAGCCATCGCGCGAACCGATGTAGACGCTTTCGCGATCGGCACTCGGCGAGGCCTGCACGCCCAGCATGACACTTTGTTTTTGCTCGGTGCCGGTCTGGTGGCGCCATCGCTGTTCGCCGGTGGCCGCATCGAGCGCATACACCGCGCCATCCCAGCTGCCGACCACGATGTTCGGCCCGGCCAGCGCCGGCGAGGAATGGATCACGCCGCCGGTCTTGTAGGTCCAGGCCAGCTTGCCGGTTTTGGCGTCGAGCGCATACACGCGCTGGTCGCTGCTGCCGACGTAGACCTTGCCGTCATGGACCAGGGGCGAGGAAAGAAAGAAGTCCCATGGATCGGCGACCGGCCCGGCATCGAGCGGCTGGCCATACATGCCGAAGGTGGAAAATACGGCCTCACCCTGGGTCCGGAAGGACCACAGCGGTGCGCCGTCGACGGCGTTGACAGCATGCAGCCGGCCATCCCGGCTGAGGAAGTAGACGACCCCGCCCGCCACTGCCGGGGTGGAGCTGATGCCGCCCGCCGCGTGGTACAGCCATTGCAGCTTGCGCGTGGACAGGTCGATGGCATACAGGTTGCCGTTCTCGGCGCCGACGAACAGCCTGCCGTCAGCGGCCACTGGCGACGCGCGGACTTCGGCGCCGATGTCGAAGCGGCCGGCGAGCTTGAGGCTGGACGGATCGAAGGCCGGTGCGGCCAGCTGGCCGCGGTGGCCGGCGTCGCCCATGAACATCGGCCAGCCGGCGCCGTTGACAAGCGCGGGCAGCATCAGCGCGGCGGCCAGGGCCAGGCATTTATAAGACATCAAACGCTCCCGAAGGTCGAAATCCCGATTGTAGAAGGTGGGCGCGCGTCCAACCTATAGCAAACCTTTACTGCCGGTAGCGCCGCCACGCGCGGCCCGCTACACTGCCCGCATGCGAATTCTCTTGTTGGAAGATGACCTGGCGATCGGCCGTGCGCTGCAAACCGTGCTGCAAGTCGAAGGCCACAGCGTGACCTGGGTGCGCCTGGGCGCCGATGCATCACGGCTCGCCGGCGGCGGCTTCGACGCCATGCTGCTCGATCTCGGCCTGCCTGACTGCGACGGCGTGGCGCTGCTGCGCCAGCTGCGCGCCGCCGGCCACACGCTGCCGGTGCTGGTCATCACCGCGCGCGACAGCCTGGAAGACCGCCTGGGGGGATTCGATGGCGGCGCCGACGACTACCTGATCAAGCCCTTCGAGATCCCTGAACTGCTGGCGCGCCTGAAGGCGATCGTGCGGCGCGTCAGCGGACGGGCCGACGGCGCCGATCCGGTGTGGACGTTCGCCGACCTGGCGCTCGATGCGCGCCGCCTGAGCCTGACCCGCAATGGCCAGCCGGTGGCGCTGTCGAAGACCGAATTCGCCCTGCTGCACATGCTGGTCAGATGCGCAGACCGCATCGTCACCCGGACCGAACTGGAAGACGGCGTACTGCCCATCAGCGAGGGACAGACGCTGGACGTGCATATTTCGAACCTGCGCAAGAAGATCGGCGACGGCTACATCCGCACCGTGCGCGGCGTCG
>CAMLFK010000021.1 GCA_946479255.1 uncultured Oxalobacteraceae bacterium | reverse complement strand
CACATTTCTAAAATAACCATGCCATGAAGATCACCAAACTGACGACCTTTCGTGTCCCGCCGCGCTGGATGCTGCTGAAAATCGAAACCGACGAAGGCGTGGTGGGTTGGGGCGAGCCGGTGATCGAGGGCCGGGCGCGCACGGTCGAGGCGGCGGTGCATGAACTGGCGGATTACCTGGTCGGCCAGGACCCGGCCCGGATCAACGATTTGTGGCAAGTGATGTACCGCGCCGGCTTTTACCGCGGCGGCGCCATCCTGATGAGTGCCATCGCCGGCATCGACCAGGCGCTGTGGGACATCAAGGGCAAGGTCATGGGCATGCCCGTCTATGAACTCTTGGGCGGTCTGGTGCGCGACAAGATGAAGACCTACAGCTGGGTGGGCGGCGACCGGCCGAGCGACGTCATCGCCCACATCGCCAGGCTGCGCGAAGGCGGCTTCGACACCTTCAAGATGAACGGCTGCGAAGAGATGGCCATGGTCGACAGCGCCAAGGCGGTCGACGCGGCGGTGGCCAAAATCGCCGAGATCCGCGAAGCCTTTGGCAACGAGATCGAAATCGGCATCGACTTCCACGGCCGAGTGGCCGCGCCAATGGCCAAGATTCTCTTGCGCGAGCTCGAACCGTTCCGCCCGCTCTTCGTCGAAGAGCCGGTGCTGGCCGAGCAGTATGAATACTATCCGCGCCTGGCTGAGATGACATCGATCCCGCTGGCGGCGGGCGAGCGCATGTTTTCGCGTTTCGAGTTCAAGCACGTGTTCGGGCTGGGCGGCCTGTCGATCATCCAGCCCGACCTGTCGCACGCAGGCGGCATCACCGAGTGCGTCAAGATCGCCGCCATGGCCGAAGCCTACGACATCGCGCTTGCGCCTCATTGCCCGCTCGGGCCGGTGGCGCTGGCTTCCTGCCTGGCGGTCGACTTCGTGGCCTACAACGCGGTGATCCAGGAGCAGAGCATGGGCATCCATTACAACCAGGGCGGCGAATTGCTCGACTATGTGCTCAACCGCGAAGACTTCACCCTGGTCGATGGCTATATCAAGCCGCTGCCAAAGCCGGGCCTGGGCGTGGAGATCGACGAGGAACGCGTGATCGCCGCCAGCGCCAATGCGCCGGACTGGCGCAATCCGCTGTGGCGCCATGCCGACGGCAGCGTCGCCGAGTGGTAAGCAGATAAAACAGCAAGCGCAGTAAGCAGGGACGCCAGCGCGCTGGCACCCACGCCTACCTGTTCCATGGCGGTCGCAATCCGGCCGGCATGACGACATTGGAAGAATCGACCCTGATCGGCGCCTATAACGACACGCCGCTCATCGACTACGACTTCCAGGCATGGCGCACTCAGCCGTATCATGCTGTGCGATTACGATGCCGAGCGGGCGGCAGTCGGGGGGCGTTCGGCTGGGCGAGGCGGTCGCCGGTTCGTCAGGAACTACATCGCTTAAAAATGTTACATGCCGTGGTTTTCCTGTGACGTTGTTTGATGACCACGCCTTGACCTATGCCATTTGACTATCACTTACATTGCCAACTATCATGATTTTGTTCCTTGATCCAACAAAGCAGGTGGTATGACTGATCCACGTTCAGATCGTTTTGTCCGATCCCACCTTAAAACCCGCCACCTGGTCTTGCTGGTGGAACTTGGGCGGCACGGTTCGATCATGCATGCGGCCCAGGCTGCCAACCTGACCCAGCCGGCGGCCTCCAAGCTGCTCGGCGAGCTCGAGCATGTTCTCGGCGTGCAGCTATTCGACCGCCTGCCGCGCGGGGTGGCGCCGACCTGGTATGGCGCGGTGCTGATCCGCCGGGCCGGCGCGGCGCTGGCCGAAATGGACGCGGCGCACCAGGAAGTGATGGAGCTGCTGGCCGGTTCGCGCGGCCGGGTCGACGTCGGCTCGGTGCTGACGCCGGCCACCACCCTGGTGCCGGAGGCCGTCAATCTGCTCAAGAGCCGCCACGCGCGGGTGCATGTGTCGATCGTGGTCGACACCAGCAAGCTCTTGATCGAGCGCTTGCGTGGTGGCGAGCTGGACATGGTGGTGGGCCGCATTCTCGACACCGACGCCGCCAATGAACTGTATTTCGAACCCGTGACCGACGAGCCGCACAGCCTGATCGCCCGCGTCGGCCACCCTCTACTGCGACAACCCGGCCTGACCCTGGCCGAACTATCCCGCCAGAGCTGGATCCTGCCTCCCTCCGGCAGCATTCTGCGCGACCGCCTCACCGTGCTGTTCCTGTCCAAAGGACTGGAGCCCCCCGTGGAGACGGTCGAAACGATGGCACTTCCTGTTATCGCCAACCTGTTGGCCGGAAGCGACATGGTGGTGGCCATGCCACGCGAACTGATGCAGCCCTATATCAACAGCGGCCTGTTGGCCGTGATGCCGTTCGAACTGGGCGTTCGCATGGACATGTATGGCGTGATCACCCGGCGCGGCCACCAGTTGTCGCCCGGCGCCGAAGCCATGCTGGCAACCTTGCGTGAAGTTGCCAAGCTGCGCTACGCCAAGCCGCAGTAAGCTATATGGTTTACGGCCCCTGCGGCAGAGCAGATCCTTACCCGATCGAACTACAAGCTGGGCGTCTCGTTCAAACTGTAATCAAGGACCATGGTCATGCTTAGCGCCTTGCTCGGAATCGATTGGGGGACCAGCAACCGCCGCGCTTATGTCATCAGGCGCGACGGCCGCTGTGTCCAGCAACACGCGGACGGGCAGGGACTGCTGGCCGTGAACGGCGAGTTTGCAGCATCGCTCGCCGCTTTGCGCGCCAGCATGGGCGTCGATCCTGACATGCCGGTCGTCATGTCCGGCATGGTCGGTTCCGCCAGCGGCTGGCAAGAGGTGCCTTACCTCGACGCCAGCGTACCGCTGGCACTGCTGCCGGACCATCTGGTGCCGGTCGCAAATCACCCTCGGTGTTTCATCGTCCCCGGCTACAGCTCGCGCGAGCCGGTGGATGTGATGCGCGGCGAAGAAACCCAGCTGCTGGGCGCCTGCGCGCTCGGCCTGCGCGATGGCTGGATGGTCTTGCCAGGCACGCACAGCAAGTGGGTGTTCCTGCGCGACTGCTGCATCGAACAGATGTCGACCTATATGACGGGCGAGCTGTTCGCCCAACTCAAAGCAAACGGTACTTTATCAAGCCTGATGGGCTCTGGGGTCGACGATCCCGCGGCCTTTGCCGCCGGACTGGCCGAAGCCAGGCTCGGCAAACCGCTCACGCATTCCCTGTTCGGCGTGCGCGCCCGGGTGGTCACCAAGGCCATGCCCGCACACCAGGCCGCATCCTTTGTCAGCGGGCTCCTGATCGGCGGCGAGTTCCTGGCCGCCCAGCCCACGCAGTCCAGTAAGCGGCAATCGCCGCAGTCCGATATGATTCATCTGATCGCTTCAAAGGCGCTGTCGGTTCCTTACGCCGACGCTGCAGCGTATTTCGGCATCGAAGCCCGTGTGCTCGATCCCGATCAGGTGTATCTTGCTGCCCTCCAGCAGTTTTTCACAAAGGTTTAGCCATGGATGTCACGCAATTCAATCCGCCTCTGGTAGCCATCATGCGGGGCTTGACGCCGTCTGAAGCGCCGGCGGTCGGCGCCGCGCTGTTCGGTGCCGGCTTCCGCCTGCTCGAAGTGCCGCTCAACCGGCCCGGCGCGATCGAAGCGATCGGCATCATGGCGCGCATGGCGCCCGCGGACGCGCTGGTCGGCGGCGGCACCATGCTGAGCGTGCTTGAGGTCGACGCCGTGCATGGCGCGGGCGGCCGCCTGATGGTCTCGCCCAACTGCAACCCGGCCGTGATCCGCCGCGCCTGTGAACTGGACATGCTGTGCGCCCCGGGCGTGGCCACGCCGACCGAAGCCTTCAATGCGCTCGATGCCGGCGCCCATGCGCTCAAGATTTTCCCAGCTGAAATGATTGGCGCCGGCGGCCTGAAAGCCATCAAGACCGTGCTGCCGCCGGATACCCCGCTATGGCCGGTGGGCGGCATCACGCCCGAGTCGATCGCTCCATGGCTGGCGGCTGGTGCCACCGGCTTCGGGATCGGCAGCCAGCTGTTCGCCCCGGGTGTGAGCATCGACGAACTGGCGGCGCGCGCGCGCCGCTACGTCGATGCCTGGCGCGCCGCGCGTGCCTGACGCGGCAAACGAGGGCGCAGATATCATGGACCTGTCCATTCCCGAGGACTTTGCGTGCTACCCGAGCATCGTCGGGAAGGCTGTGTTCGTTACTGGCGGCGGCTCGGGGATCGGTGCCGACATGGTCATCGCCTATGCGCGCCAGGGGGCCAAGGTGGCTTTCGGCGACCGCGATGTGAGCTCGTCCACGGCGCTGGTCGCCAGCCTGGAAGGGGAGGTCAGCTTCACCCCGCTGTTCGTGCATGCCGATTTGTCCGACATGGAGGCGCTGCGCGCCGCGATCGGATTGGCCATCGAGCGCATCGGCGATATCGATGTTCTCATCAACAATACCGCCAACGACGAGCGCCACGACTTCCTGCAGGTCAGCCCGGATTACTTCGACGCCAAGTTGGCGATCAACCTGAAATGCGCGTTTTTCGCGGCCCAGGCCGTCATTCCGGGCATGCAGCGGCGCGGCGGCGGGGCTATCATCAACCTGGGCTCGACCGGCTGGAGGAACAAGGTAGCCGGCTATCCGGTCTACGCGACCTGCAAGGCCGCCATCAATGGCCTGACCCGCTCGCTTGCACGCGAGTACGGCAAGCATAAGGTACGGGTCAACACGCTCACCCCCGGCTGGGTCATGACGACGCGCCAGCTCACCAACTGGGTGGACGACGACGCCGAGCGCGAGATGGACAGCAAGCAGTGCTTGCCCGGCCGCATCATCGGGCCGGACGTGGCCAGCATGGCCTTGTTCCTGGGCGCCTCCGACAGCCGCATGGTCACCGCGCAAGAGTTCGTGATCGACGCCGGCTGGACTTAAGTTTCTCGGAGGCTAAGCTCAACAGTGCGCCTGTTACAAAAGTTACAAGTTAGACTGTGGCTTCAGGCGTTCAAATCGCGTGGAGGGCAAAGTGGTGACATGGATCTATGACGAGACGGGAAATGCGGGCGCGCTGCTCGACGAATTCTGCGTCAGGAATCTCGATGGCGTGCCGCTGGCCTGGGTGTTCGGGGTCAGTCTGTTTTCGATCCGCGGCGAGCACATTGGCTGGTTCGAGCACGGTGTGCTGTTTGACGTGCATAACAACAAGCTGGGTTTTGTCGAGGGTGCCTTGGGCCTGGGCAACGGCGCGCCGCTGCTTCAGATGACGCCGCCGGTTCCGCCGTTCGGCAAACGGCCTTGCGTGCCGGCGCTGCGGGCGCGCGTGGCCAGGCCGATGGGTTCGGGCTGGTCGGCGGACTTGCTTGGCGATTATCTTGAACAGGGTGAGCAGCTTCGCGCGCCCGGCGACATCAATTTGCCGCACCCATCGCATCGGATGGGCCGCGATATCTCACATTGATGCATGGCTGCTGGGCGGCGTTCAGGCTTTGAGCCAGCGCGCGAAGGCAGCTTGATCTTTCCCTAACGGCACATACCATTTGCGGGACGCCGCATCCCAACGGGCGCCCAATGCCTTGGCTTCATCCTTTTCGGCAAATGGCACTACCAAAAACAGCACATCTTTCTTGGCACCGGCGGCCGGGCCGGGGCGCTTGCTGCTGACGGCGGGGGCATCGGAGACGGCGACCCGTACGCCCTTGTCGAACGCCGCGATGGCGGCGGCGAACTCGGAAGACAGGGGCTGATAGGGTGGCGCGAAGGGTGGCAGGTCGCTCATTGAGTACAGTGTGACGCTATCGTGAGGTCATGCCGAATTGCAGGGCAAGCGCGCTACTACGTGCCCATTGTTCGCTGTGACTGTTGTTTGTGGTCGGAGCCGGAATCGATAATATCGTTGGAACCCGCATGAATACTCACTCACGCCTTATTTAGCCGGGAACGTGCCCCTAAAAATGCCTCGAAAGATATTGCTTAGCTCGATTCCGAAACGGCCTAAGCCTACCACACGAACGCCGATCGTCGCCGATTGCCTCGCGCGCGCGCGTACTGGTCGCGGAATAGGATTGCAAATGGCTGGAACCTGACCGTTCGGTATCCTCATGGTGTGGGCCTGAAACGGTACATGGTAAAGTTGCCCAGTTTAAAAATGCGAGGGCGAATAAAGATGGAAGAGTACCAACCTCCGGGCGAGCACGCGAAGATCAACCAGTTTGCGGTACGTTGCTTTCGCGATACGGGCGACGCGGACTATCTAGCTGCGAGGCTTGCGATGCGCTCGCGGCTCGCGGGTCCATTCCTTTGGTCCGCAGAGCAAGCTATAGAAAAGTATCTGAAGTGTATTCTGATGTTGAATCGGCGGAGAACCAACGAGTTATCGCATAGAATTGACGATGCCCTAGATCTGATAAAGAGCTCACTTCCCTTTTCGATCACGCTCAGTGACGAGGAGCAAAAGGTTTTTGATCATATCGCCAGGTGGAAAGGCGACCGATACCTCATCAGCTCCCTTTACTTGCATGATGTCGAATTAATGCATTTGGACTGCCTTGTGTGGCGGCTTCGCCAGTACTGCGAACCATTGAACGTTCTCCATTACAACGATGAGCCAAGCGTGGAAGTTTTGCTAACAAACATTCGTCGTATTGAGAGTGGAGTGAGTAGCGCTACTACGAACGGGTACATTCGCGGGGCGCATTTGGAAAAGGTACTGGCCGACAGCAGCCACCCCGCACACGAGGCGCTGGTGTGGAAGAACGTCAAGTATTCCCTCGATCCAACGGCGCCGCTCACGTTTCAAGATAATTTTCAAGCTGTTAACGCACCCTTATGGCTTAACCCCGAACTGGTTGATGAGGCCTCGAAGTGGATGATGATCCCGTCTTCAACTATCAAAGCGGCTCGTAATTTAGCAAAGCAGAGAGCCACGGAGAAGCTTGAGAATGAAAGGAAGAAGGCAGAAACACTGAGCGAGCAGGCTGGCTAACCCCGGCGCAGAGTTCGATTTGGCGCGGGCCAGCAACATCGAGGCCGAAGATGAGGACGCCGAGAAATTTTGAAGACCCCGCCAGCAATATAGCGTAGCAGCCTCCGTCCACCTGACAGACGAAGTACCCCCGCTCGACGAGTCGTGCTCGCTCGTGTCGCTTTAGCCCTGACACGCCCTGGTGATGCGCGCTGCACCTCGTGCGCGTGATGCGTGCCGAAATCGCCCAGTCCCTGGCAGCTTACTCCCCGTTTGCTTGCGGGCGGCCTGGCGGCGACGCCGGCAAACTTTCTTGTCCATTGTTTAAGGTCGCTCATGCTGCCGGAGGGGGCAAGGTAACGCTGAAAAGTTGCGAATATCCAATATGAAGCTTAGCAGCCCGCAAAACGATCAGCGCGTCAATCTCCGACGATGGGAGTTCATCAACCATGACAGGAGCGACACAATGCCGTACATTTATCCGGGAGTCGATTCGCTTTTGAAGCAACCGTTCATCAAAGACGGTGATTGCGTAGACCTCATCAAGGCCCTGGTTCCCGGTCTGATCGGCAAGTCCACAACTTCATGGAAGCAAGGCGAAAATCTGATGGAAGCCCGTAGAGCCGGCAAGACTGTCCCGCGCGGGACCGCAGTTGCGACCTTTGAAAACGGCCGCTATCCACAAAAATGCTCTGGAAATTACAATGGAACTCGGCAATCGTGCAGGCACGCAGCGCTGCTCTTGCGTGTCGATCCTAGCGGAATCTGGGTTATGGACCAGTACAAGGGTGACAACAATCGGCTGTTTATCTTCCACCGCCTGATTCGCCTTCCTCCTCCGCGCGAGCAAAAATTCGCTGATGGCACCTGGCGCGATGCCGGTAACAATGCCTTGGCTTACTACGTGATCGCCCAATGACAGGCCGGGCCTTTCCTTTTGGGCTACTGCTGGCCTGGGTTGCCGCGATGGGCTGGCTATTGACCCGCCCGCTTATCGCGTACGGGGCGCCAACGGCGCCTTTCCGAGTCGTGTGCCCGATGCTGCTGCCTGCCGAGATGGTGCCGATGCGTAGCACGGCTGATGGCTGGACCGCGACTTCAGGGGTCTGGCCAGTCGACGACTCAGGCATGCTGCATGGCGCGCCCAACGAAGGCGCATATCTGCTCCCCGATTGGAAAAAGACGCAGAAGAACAGCGGACATACAATCGACAACAGGAGGTGGAGCTTGTACGTCCCCCATGGTCATGAGAAGTGGATCTATTGTGGCTATGGGCCGGTGCAACTAGCGCGCCGTGTTCCTGTTGACGCGACCGAGTGCACCGTCACTGTGGATTTCAAGGGCAAGCAGCGCGGCACGACTGTCTTTGTTTGCAAATAGCCCGCGACGCCTTTGCAGAAATTCCCACGACGCCAGCCATGCGCTGGCGTTTTTTCTTTCGAGGCATTCCACCAAGAGTGTCCCAAAAAGCGCGATTGTCAACGACCACTAAAAATGCTTGGCGAACAAAAAACCCGCTGTCTCCAAAGAAGATCAGCGGGTTAGCGGTCTTGTGCGAACAATGACAAACTTGTTTGTGGTGCCCGAAGCCGGAATCGAACCGGCACGCCCTTGCGAGCACGAGATTTTAAGTCTCGGGTGTCTACCAGTTTCACCATTCGGGCAGCGGCCAAGATTCTAGCACAGCCGGTGCTTTTATCGAATGGGCTAAACGGAAAATGCCACGCAAGGCGCATGACCATGGCCACGCGCTGCGCCGCCCCCAATAAACAACAGTTGATTTGCTTTGTTGACAATACGGTTCGGTAAATATAACGTTACCAAATTGTCAGGACAGACCCACGGCTGCACATCCTACGGCGCGCTTTGAGCAAGGGGTTAAGGTGAGAGGCGAACACACTGTTTCGTTCACGGCCGGCGATGGGTTTGCCTGCAACCTGATCCATATCACCGGCGACCGGGCGCCGAGCAAATCCCCCGTGCTGCTGGTCCATGGCGCCGGCGTGCGCGCCAATATTTTCAGGGCGCCCAACGGCAGCACGCTGGTCGACGCCCTGCTCGACGAGGGCTATGACGTCTGGCTCGAAAACTGGCGCGCCAGTATCGACCTGCCCGAGAACGAATGGACGCTCGACCAGGCCGCGCTGTACGACCACCCGGCCGCGGTGCGCAAGGTGCTCGACCTTACCCGCGCGCCGACCATCAAGGCGGTGGTGCATTGCCAGGGTTCGACCAGTTTTATGATGTCGGCCGTGGCCGGACTGGTGCCCGAGGTCGATACCATCGTCTCGAACGCCGTCTCGTTGCACCCGCGGGTATCGTGGATTTCCCATCGCAAGGCGCGCTATGCGCTGCCGCTGGTGGGAACCATGACCCGCTACCTCAATCCGCAGTGGGGCGAGCGGGCCGCCGGCCTGGCGCCACGCTTCTTGCGCACCCTGGTGCGCCTGACGCATCACGAGTGCGACAACGCAGTGTGCCGCTTTGCCAGTTTTACGTATGGCACCGGCTTTCCGGTCCTGTGGCGCCACGAAAACCTGAGCGAGGCGGTGCATGACTGGATCCGTCATGAATTCGCCAGCGTGCCGCTGTCCTTCTTTCGCCAGATGCGGCGCTGCCTCGATGCCGGCCACCTGGTCGCGCAGGCGCCGCAGCTGCCGGTCGACCTTACCGCGGCGGCGCCACGGACCAGCGCGCGCGTGGCGTTCATCGCGGGCGAACTCAACAATTGTTTCAAGTGGGAGAGCCAGCAAGCGAGCTTCGACTGGTTCGAACGCCATCGCCCCAATTTCCACTCGCTGCATATCCTGGGCGGTTACGGCCACCTCGACGTTTTCATTGGCAAGAACGCTGCCCAGGAGATTTTTCCGATCATTCTTGCCGAGCTCGGCGCTTAAGCGCAAACAAGCGCAAACAAGCGCCAATAGGCACAATCTGGAGGGCACTCAAATGACGATTCCTGTTCGCCAACGACGTCTTGCCGGGCGCTTCGCGCAGGTCGACGGCATTCCGTTTTACATGCCGGTGCACTCGGAACGCTCGCCCGCCTTGATGGCGGTGTTTTCGATCGATGCCGAGGCCGCGTGCAAGCTGATGCCCTGCGACGAAGTCCATCCCATGCTTCTGTGGAAGCGCGCCTTGCTGGTGATCACCGTGATCAACTATGTGGTGACCGATATCGGCAAATATGTCGAATACTCGATCGCGATTGCCTGCACCCATGGCCGCAAGCGCGCGCCGCGCCTCTTGCCTGGCCTCTTGACAAAGACCTTCGGCACCGGCCAGTACGTATGGGACTTGCCGGTGTCGAGCGAAGTGTCGGTCAAGGGTGGCAAGGGGATCTGGGGCATGCCCAAGCACCAGGCCAATCTGGACTTCGTCGAAGGTGAACATTGGGTGAGCAGCCAGTACGACCTGGACGGCGCCATGATGATGCGCATCGACGTGAAAAAGCCGGCCTCGGCGTGGTTGCCGGTCAGCATGGGCACCGCCAACTACTGTGCGTTCCGGGGCATGCTGATGAAGTCGTCGATCTACTTCAAGGGCAAGCTGGGCTTGCGTTTGTTCAGCAAAGGCTCGGCCCGCCTGCTGATCGGCGACCATCCGCGCATGGCCCCGCTCAAGACACTCGACATCGACCCGGTGCCGGTAGCCGCCGGCTTCTTTCCCTCGACCGAAGGCGTGCTCGACGACCATTTCGAGTGCTGGTTCCTGACTACCCCGGCCGGCCAGGCCGTCCAGGCGGGCACGCTCCAGGGCCTGGAAAGCACCTACCCGCTGGCCCAGTCGCAGTCCTGGCTAGCGCCGCCGGTGCGCGCGGCCAACTGGGAGGAGGGTCCCGCATCATGAAAGGCATGCTGCTGACCGCCAATCACATGCTGTTGATGCTGTGCGCGTCGATGTACCTGGGCACCGGCGGCTCGCTGGTGTTCTTTTCCTTCCCGGTGGCGCCCCAGCTCACTGTCGATAATTACTATCTGCAGCTGGTGCCGCAAATCGCCTCGGCGACCGCTTTTTTTACCACCATGACCAAGCTGATGATCGCCACTTGCCTGGTGATGGTGATTGCCGAGTGGCGCAGGCCCGACCGCTGGGTGGCGATCGTGGTGCTGGCCGCGATCCTGGTGGCGACCGGGGTCGAAGTCAAGTGGATCATGCCCCTGAGCGAACGCATGGCCGAGCGCATCACCGGCGCCGCCGAACTGCGCCAAGTGCTCGGCGAGTGGATGCAACTGAACCGGGTACGCCTGGCGCTGTGGTGTGTGCAGTGGCTGGCCATGGCCTGGTATTTCGCCCGCTGGACCTACCGCGCCCGCTACGCGGCGCTGGGACGGTGAACGTGCTTGCGCTCGATGGCGCCAGCGGCCTGCTGTTTATCCACCTGTAGCACAAGGGAGCCTGACATGCCGACACCACACCAGCCACCCATCGCATCCGGCCACCAGGACAGCCGGAGGGCGCTGGTCCTGGCCGGCGGCGGTATGCGGGTCGCGTACCAGGCCGGCGCGGTCAAGGCCTTGTTCGACGAAGGCTTGCGCTTCAGCCATGCCGATGGCGCCTCGGGCGGCACCATGAATCTCGCTGCGCTCCTGTCCGGCCTGACGCCCGATGAGCTGTGCAGCCGCTGGCGCGCCTTGCCGGTGAAGGGCTTCGCGGCGCTGCGGCCCGCCGCCGAGTACCTGCACGCCGCCAACATGAGCGCGCTCGGCAGCGCCGACGGCCTGGTCGACACCGTCTATCCGGCGCTCGGCGTGTCGATCGAGCGGATCCGCGCGGCCGAAGGCATCGACGCCTCGTTCACCCTGTGCCGTTTCGATGACAAGATGGTCGTGCCGCTGCCGCACCGGCAGCTCGACATGGCGCGCCTGGTCGCCGCGGTGTCGCTGCCGATCTTCCTGCCCGCGGTCCAGGCCGACGGTTACACCTGGACCGACGCGGTGTGGATCAAGGACGCCAACTTGTTGTCGTGCGTGGAGCGCGGCGCCAATGAATTGTGGCTGGTCTGGTGCATCGGCAACACCCCGGTCTACCGGGCCGGCGCCTTCAACCAGTATGTCCATATGATTGAAATGAGCGCGCTGGGCGGCCTCAATGCCGAACTGGCGGCGATCGCCGACATCAACCGGCGCATCGGCGCCGGCGAAACGGTATTGGGGCACAGCCGGCCGATCGTCGTGCATGTCGTCAAGCCCGAGCTGCCCCTGCCGCTGGACCCGGATTTTTTTCGTGGCCGGATCGACGCGGCGACCCTGATCGACATGGGTTACCGCGACGCACGCCGCGCGCTGCGGCTGCCTGCCCCGGCCAGGCTCGATGCCGGCGCGACGGCGATGCGCGAGCCTGGCGTGGGTCTGGCTTTTCGCGAGACCATGGCCGGCCGCTTCAGCCTGGGCGCTACCGAGCCGCGCGCCGGCGCCGCGGCACAGGGCGGCGCCGGGCTGGCGCTGCATGCCACCATCCACATCGACGACATGGCGGCGTTTGCCGCCGATCCGCGCCACCTGGCCGGCCTCACCGGCCATATCGACTTCGCGCCCTTCGGCCTGGCCATTCCGGCCGAGTCGGGCGTGTTCGGCCTGTTCAGCCCCAGCGATGATCCGGCCCTGACCTACATGATCTATGAAGTGGGGTTTCGCCATGCCGGCCAAGCCTGGTACCTGGCCGGCAAAAAGCATGTGCGGCTGGGCGCACCGTGGACCCTGTGGGGCCAGACCACCACCTTATATACCACCCTGCACCAGGGCGAGGATGGCGGCGGCCCAGTGGCCGGGGCGGGCGTGTTGCGGCTCGGCGTGCCTCAGCTGCTGCGGCTGCTGGGAACGGTCCACGCGCGCAACGCGCCGGACACGCGTGCCGGGCTGCGCGCCGTGCTGGGTTTTCTCCGCTTCTTCGTCTCCGAACTGGTACGCACCTATCTGCGGCGCGCGCCGCGTTGACAGCGCCATGCAAACCGACACTGGCAGCGCGCCCAAAGGCCGCGAGGAGATTTACACCCAGGAAGCGATGGTCAACTGGCTGGGCCCGGTACTGCTGGTGCAGACCGGCATCCGCACCCTGATCGCCACCACGCTCGGAGCGTTTGCCGATCCGCGCGAAGTCCAGGCGGCGCTCAATCCCCAGGCCGGCAATGAACCGGTCACGGTGGCGAACGACGGCACGGTCTGGCTCGATTATGTGGCCGACACCGGCGACGGCTGGGACTCCACCTATTCGGTCGCGTGGTGCCTGGCCCGTCCGGTCAGCGTCGGCCAGGAAAGCCTGCCGCCCGGCCAGGTGCTGCTGCTCGGTGGCGACCAGGTGTATCCGACCCCGGCGCGCGGCGGCTACCGCTCGCGCTTCATGGACCCCTTCCGCAGTGCCTGTCCGGCGCGGGTGCCGGACCAGCGCTGCGGCAGCGCCGATGTGCCGGTGGAGGAGGCGCGCGCGCCGCTGATGCTGGCCACCCCGGGCAACCATGACTGGTACGACGGCTTGCGCGCCTTCTCCCAGCTGTTCTGCAACCGCAAACCGGTTGGCCGCTGGCGTACCGCGCAACGCACCAGCTACTACGTGCTCAGCTTGCCCCACGGCTGGTATGTCTGGGGCCTCGACCTGCAGCTCGACTCGCTCATCGACCGGCCCCAGCGCGAGTACTTCGAGGCCATGGCGCAGCGCTTGAAGGCGGGCGACCGGGTGATCCTGTGCGCGCCCGAGCCGAGCTGGGTGGACGAGGGCGGCCGCGTGCGGCGCGCCGCCAGCGCGGAAATGGGCGAAATCGAAACGCGTTCGCCGCGCTTTTGCAGTCTCAAGGAAATCGAGGAGCTGCTGGGCGCGCACCTGGTGCTGGTGCTGGCGGGCGACTCGCACCACTATGCGCGCTACGCACCCAAGACCGGTGCGTCCGGACCGCAGCGCATCACCTGCGGCGGCGGCGGCGCCTTCCTGCACGGCACGCACCAGCTGGAGCCGTCACTGCGATTTTTTGTCGGGGGCCAGGAACAGTGCTGCGATCTCCAGCGCGCCTATCCGGATGCGGCCACCTCGAAGTCCCTGCGCAACCGGGCCTGGCGCCTGCCCAGCCGTAACCCGTCCTTCTGCGCGCTGCTGGCTGTGTTCTACCTGCTGTTCACGTGGCTGCTGCAAAGCGCCAGCAAGGTACCGCACTCCGGCCTGGCAAACCTCACCCTGATGGAAAGCCTGTCGCAGCTGGGCTTCTCCGCCGAGAATGCGGGCCGGGCGTTCTACCGGGTCGCCATCGTCATGGCGCATAGTCCGGGGAGCGTGGTGTTCGCCTGCGTGATCGCGGCCGGCGCGGCCGGGTTCACCTACGCCAGGGCGAGCCGCTGGCGCCGGCTCGCCCTGGCCGCCGGGGCCTTGCACGGCCTGCTGCACCTCGCGCTGACCGTTGCCCTGCTGTGGTGTGTGGGCCGCTACAACCTGGTCATTCTCGATGTGGGCAGCGGCCAGCACCTGGAGATCGACGATCCCACGCAAGTCCTGTTGTTCTTCGTTGAAACCCTGCTGGTGGGCGGCATTCTGGGCGGCCTGCTGTTCGGGCTGTGGATGGTGCTGACCAACCACCTGGCCGGCTGGCACGGCGAGGACGTGTTTTCCTCGCAGCGCATCCATGACCACAAGTGCTTCCTGCGCATGCGCCTCGATGGCGCCGGCCTGGCGATCTACCCGCTCAAGCTCGACCGGGTGTGCACCAGCTGGCGGATCGGCGCCGGCATCGAGGTCCTGCGGCGCAGCGGGCGCACCTGGCGCTTGCGCGCCTTTCCGGGGGCCGGCTCGCGCTTCGAGCCGGCCCCCGGAAAGACCCTGCAACCCGAGCCGATTGAGCCGCCCATCCATATCGTTTCCGACTAGGAGTAGCGCATGAGTGATTTCGACTATGACGTGATCGTGATCGGCACCGGCTTCGGCGGGGCGGTGGCGGCTTGCCGCCTGGCCGAAGCCGGCCAGCGCGTGCTGGTGCTGGAGCGGGGCCGGCGCTGGACGCCCAAGACTTATCCGCGTGGCACCGACGGCGCCTGGCTGTGGAGCCAGGAGCGGCCATGGCGCGCCAGCGGCTGGGCCGACATCCGCACTTTTTCGAACATGTGGGTGGTGGCGGGCGCCGGGGTCGGCGGCGGTTCGCTGATCTATGCCAACGTGTCGGTCGAAGCCAAGCCGGATGCTTTCCAGCGCGGCTGGCCACCGGCCATCAGTTACGCGGCCTTGCAGCCCTACTATGAGCGGGTGGGCAAAATGCTGGAGGTGCAGGAGCTGCCCGACGATCAGTTCAATGCGCGCACCCGGCTGATGCAAGAGGGTGCCCAGGCCTGCGGCTGGGGCGCGCGCTTTCGCAAGCTGCCGCTGGCCGTGATGTTCTCGAAGGACTACGATGGCGCTCAGCCCGACCCGCGCGCCGACCGCCACAGCAAGAAGATCGTCAACATTCACGGAGTCGAGCAAGGCACTTGCGTGCATTGCGGTAACTGCGATATCGGCTGCCAGGTGTCGGCCAAAAACTCGCTGGACCTGAACTACCTGGCGGTAGCGGAGCGCCATGGCGCCGAGATCCGGCCGCTGCACGTCGTCAGCAAGCTCGAACCGCTCGCATCCGGCTGGCGCGTGCCCTTCGACGTCATCGACGAGGTGCGCGGCAGCAGCACCCCGGGCAGCGCCTGCGCGCGCCGGGTCATCCTGGCGGCTGGCTCGATCGGCAGCACCGAACTGCTGCTGCGTTGCCGCGATGAACACCGCACCATGCCCAATCTGTCGCCGCGCCTGGGCCATGGCTGGGCCTTCAATGGCGATTTCGTCACGCCGGCCTTTTACCCGGGCAGGAAGATTTCCCCCTCACATGGGGTGACGATCTCGGCCGCGATCGATTTGCTCGACCATTCAGGCGCCAACGGCCAGGCCCTGTTCATCGAGGACGGCGGGATCCCGAACCTTGCGCTGAACCTGATTCGGCGCAGCATGCAGAACATGCCGCGCGGGCGGCTGCAGCGCATGTTCAAGGCGCTGGCCGTGACGGTCACTCCCGACGATCCCCTCGACAACATGATGCCGTGGTTCGGGCAGGCCATGGAGCCGGCCGACGGCCGCTTGTCGCTGCGCCGCATCTGGAACAAGCCATGGCGGCGCCGGCTCAGCATGGACTGGCGCTACCAGCGGTCGGAAGTGGTGATCGAGGCGATGATCGAGGCGCACCGGCGCCTGTCGGTGGCCACCGGCGGCGAGCCGGTGGTGCCGCCCACCTGGACCGCGATGCGCAACATCATTACGCCGCATCCCCTGGGAGGCTGCAATATGGGTATCACGCGCGCCAACGGCGTGGTCGACGCCGATGGCGCGGTGTTCGATTACCCTGGCCTGTACGTGATGGACGGCGCGGTGATTCCGCGTGCGATTGGCCTGAATCCCTCGCGCACCATTGCGGCGCTGGCCGAACGCAATGTGGAACGCTTGATCGCCACCTTGTAGCTGATATCGGTGGCAAGGTTTGCTGGCAACCGGGCCACGCCATGGTGTAGCATTCGCCCGCGCTCTTTTTTCGATTTTTTCCGCGCGCGGAACCGAAGGACATCCATTGAATATCACCATTAACGAGGAACTGCGTTCCTTTATCGACCCGCTGACCGCCAACGAACACGCGGCCCTGGAACGCAGCCTGCTGGCCGAAGGCTGCCGCGATGCGCTGGTGCTGTGGGGCGATGTATTGATCGATGGGCATAACCGCTATGCCATCTGCCAGCAGCACAACATTCCCTTCAAGACGGTGCAGAACCCGAACTTCGGCAGCATCGAAGACGTCATGCTGTGGGTGATCGACAACCATCTGGCGCGCCGCAGCGTGTCTGATTATCAACGCGGCGTGCTTGCGCTGCGCAAGAAGGACATCGTCACCGCGCGGATGGCCGAGCGCGCCACGACACCGGAGGCGGAGCCGGAAGCGCCGGCGGCCGCGCCGGAATCGCCTCCATGGAACACCCGCGAAGACATCGCCAAGGCCGCGCGGGTGTCCAGCAATACCATCAGCCAGATCGAACGCATCCAGAAGGCGGCCACGCCGCAGCTGGTCGAGGCGGTGCGCTCCGGCACCATTTCGATCAATGCCGCCGCGAATGTGGCCAGCCTGCCGGAGGAAGCCCAGATCGCCGCGGTGGCCGGCGGACGCAAGCAGCTGCAGCAGGCGGCACGCGAAGTGCGCGAGCAAAAAGCTGCCAGCCGCCCGCGCAAGGAGCCGGAGCTCGACGAGGGCGCTGCCGCGCCCGATGACGAAGTGACCAGATTGCGGGCGAAAGTTGCCGAATTGACTACGGAAAATGTGGCCTTGAAGCAAAGATTAGCGGCGCTGGGCAACTAGGCGAGCGAGTGCGCTTGCTATAATGAAGGGCTTAGCACACACGCTTTAGTCCAGGAAACACCGGTGGCAAAACTCTAGCGGGGGGCTAAAGTGCAAAGTTTTGCATCGAGGTAGCTACCTTGAAGCTCCCTTTTAGCTCAGACAGGAGACCGCCTTTGGCCCGCCTTTGGTTCAGATACGCCGCGATGAATGCTGGAAAGACAAGCTCCCTTTTACAGGTGGCACACAACTACGAAGAGAACGGCGAAAAGGTCTTGCTGCTCACTTCGGCGCTGGATGACCGGGATGGTCAGGGTGTCATCTCCTCTCGCATTGGCCTGAAGCGGGACGCGGACACGTACAACACGCGAACCAACTTCTTGGAACTGCTGAATGACGTTGACGTCGCTTGCGTTCTCATTGACGAGGCTCAGTTCCTCACGGGCGATCAGGTCCGCCAGCTACATCGTTGGGTGCACACCAATGACACCCCGGTTATGTGTTTCGGCCTCCGTTCTGACTTCCAGGGGAACCCTTTCCCCGGCGCCGCCGGCCTCCTGACGCTCGCCGACAACCTGGAGGAAATCCGGACTGCCTGCCGATGCGGTAAGAAGGCCACGATGAATACACGCATCGACGAGAACGGCGA
The DNA here is from genome assembly GCA_946479255.1 of uncultured Oxalobacteraceae bacterium. Next base: position 16,615 of record CAMLFK010000021.1, on the reverse strand, counting down.
GCGGGTGCAGGAGGGTGACCAAGTGCTCATTGGCGGTAACAGCCGCTACCGCCAGGTCTGTGCTCGGTGCTTCTACAAGTAACATGCTGCGCATCGCAGCGCGGCCGTCGCCGAGGGGCAAATCGGTGATGGTGCTGGACCCCGCAGCGCGTGCCGCAGCGTTTCTAGAAGACTACAAGCGCTACACAAGGCTGTTGCGCGTGGGAGCAGGGTCATCGCAACGATCGCGTGAACAAGGGGCGCACAAGCGCCCCTTGTTGCGTATTCGCGTAGCACTCGTTTTGCCCCTGGAGTGGAGACATGGCGGCAGCATTGTACGGCCACCTTACCCTCAAGGTTTCACACTACCCGAGAGAAAAAACTCCGGGATCTGAAAACCATCGGTCTGGCTGAGTGATATCAAGCGAGCTCATTAATTGCGGCCCCCGCCGTTGTGTTCTTGGTCCCCAAGCCATATTGTTAAGTTTGCCAGCACTGCGATAACTCCCGATAGCGCGAAATGCGATGAGGAAAACAACTAGGAGGTGTCACCGGCAAGTTTGCCGAATGCACGATTTATTGGACATGCTGTCAGCATCTACCCCTATCACTGGAGTCTTGCCATGATACTTAAAAGACTGTTGCAATGGTTCATTCTGCTGCTTGCATTTTGGTTCGCGCCGGCTGTTCATGCGCAACAAAGGGAAACACAGGTTAACTTTGTAAATGCCAGCACCTGTGACTACAACCCGACGCCCGATGGTTTCATTGTAGTAAGCGGATCGTTTATCGCAGGGAGAAACGCGGTTGCCTACTGCTCAATACCAGCACCATTCACGGACCTCTTCAGTGATTTGTTCAGGTTGACTGGGGTCCTATATACCGGATTGATCGCGGTGCCTGGAGGTATCACCGCCCAGCTATGCGTGTTCTCCGCCGCTGTAGTTTTCATAGTGGCGTGTGGCCCAGCGAGCACTCCGGCGGAGACGGGTCGTTTCGGTGAAATGCTGCGCCCGCCGCAGCTGCCAGGCTTTTTCCCGCTGGGCGCTTATCTGGTTTTGACATTCAGCGATCAAACGGTCTCGTTTGCTTTTCATTTACGGTCAGGCTGGGTGAGGGAAACGCCATGAAAGCATCTATAAAATTCCTGAAGAAAACGCTGCTTTCAGGGCTAGTCGCATTCAACGCCGTGGCGAGTGCCTCGGGGGCAGACCCGACTGTTTTCGAGCCTTTCGGGGACAAGAAGGCCCAGCAGCAGGCCACCGAGTATTTATGGCGTCTGGACCAAGCGCTTGAGCAGGAAAAAAGAGAGGAACCCTGGGCTACGGATATGGAAACAAGGCTGCGGGGCTCCTTCATTGGAACCGGCTTGGGCCCGGGCGCGTTAAATTCCGTCGAGTGCCGCAGCTCGCGATGCCAGTTGAAGATCGAGCCAGGCGCAGATCCGATGGATGTAATTACACAGCAGGTGAAAGTCAGCAAATGGCTTGCCGCACTCGTGAACTGCGGATACACCATGGTTTCGGGAACAAGCAACTCGGGCAATGCGCGACTTCCGGTCCGCATCTACGTTAAATGCGGCAATAACAGCGTAGACGAACGAAAACGCGAGAAATAGGAATCGCCGTATACCCGCGGTGAACCGTAGGTCCCATCGCTCGCCTGGTGGCTGAGACGAATTGCCTTCATCAGGCGCGCGTTCTCCTGTTCGCGTGCGCTCAATGGCCGATCCAGCTAATCCAGCGTTACGCAGCGTTGTCGCCTGTGCACGATTGCGAGCGCTGCAACATGGGGTGTTTGGAACTCGCTCGAAGCTGCCCAAGTGCTAAGCAGTGAAGACTCAATCGAAGGTGCAGATATAAACGTTGTATTTCGATGTATGTATCGACATTTGGCCTAAAGCTAACTAAGCTGTTGATTATGCGGTGAGTTATTTAACTCAAGCGAAAACTATGTATGGATTGGTGGTAAGAGCAAGTATGAACGCCGGCAAATCGACTGCCTTGCTGCAAGCCCAGGTCAGCATCGGCGGCAACGAGCGCTACCGCCAGGCCTGCGGACGCTGCTTCTACGCCGGCTGAATGCGACGCCCGTGAATCTGACCGCCACCTGCCGCGCGCTGTCCCCAGCATGGTTGTGCGACGTGCCGGCGCAGCACGGCGACCAGTTGTTATACCTGCTGCCTTCGCTGGCGCTGGCGCTGCTGCTGCGCCTGGCGGCCGGCAGGCATCCCGCATTTTTCCTGTTTACCGCGGCCGGCACCCTGTGCCACGAGCTGGCGCATTTCTTCGCCGGCCTGCTCACCGGTGCCCGTCCCGGCTCGCTGACCATCATCCCGCGCCGCCAGGGACGCCACTGGCAGCTCGGCTCGGTAACCCTGACGCGGGTGCGCTGGTATAACGCCGCCCCGTCGGCGCTGGCGCCGCTGGCCATCGTCATGTTGCCGCTCGCAGTGGCGTGGTGGCGCACCCGGGGCGGCCTGGCGTTCCGGCCGGCCGACCTGTTGCTGGCCTTTTTACTGGCGCCGCAGTTCCTCTCGTTCTGGCCCTCGGCGACCGACTGGCGCATCGCGATCCGGTCATGGCCATATCTTTTGATTATCGCGCCTGCCATATGGCTGGCCTCGATCTGAGCTTTACCAGTGTTTCAGTTTGTAAAAGCCTGCCGCCGCACGCCTGAGCCACCGTAAGCTCGGCTTAAGAAGAACAGTGCAAGCTGGCTCTGCGCGGATCGCCGGTCTTATTAGTCCCTATCCTGTTAAAATCGGGTGAGTCGGTATTGCCGCGCAGGCACTTGGAATAGTGCCCGTTGTGCCCGCAGTTACCATATGGATTCACGCCCGGAGAACCACGAATGAAGAAGCAGATGTTGATCGTTGCAGCGGTACTTGCCGTCAGCACCCACGCCGCCGTACCCCAGCCGGAAAAAGCCGGCGGTACGCAATTGAAGCCGGTCGCCTCGCAAGCCCAGGCCGCACTGTGGTCCTCGCGCCTGCTGGGCCGTTACCACTACAAGCCGAGCCCGCTGGACGACGCGCTGTCGGCCAAGGTGTTCGACCGCTACTTCAAGGCGCTCGACGGCGAAAAGCTGTTTTTCACCCAGCCCGATATCGACCAGTTCGAATCAGCCCGCACCAAGCTCGACGACGCGATCAACACCGAAGACCTGACCGTACCGTTCGCTATCTATCGCGCTTACCAGCAGCGCTTCAATGAACGCATTGCATATGCCCGTGAAGTGCTCAAGACCAAGCCCGACTTCACCCTGGACGAATCCTTCGAGCTGGACCGCGAAAAATCGGCCTGGCCCAAGACCGAGGAAGAGGCGCGTGATCTGTGGCGCAAGCGGGTCAAGAACGACTGGCTGCGCCTGAAGCTGGCCGGCAAGGACGACAAGGCGATCCGCAGCACGCTGGACAAGCGCTACGTCAATTACCAGACCCGTGTTGGCAAGCTCAACAATGAAGACGTGTTCCAGATGTTCATGAACGCGTACGCCACCACGATCGAGCCGCACACCAATTACCTGGGGCCGCGTTCGGCCGACAACTTCGACATCGCCATGCGCCTGTCGCTCGAAGGCATCGGCGCGGTCCTGCAGACCCGTGACGAGTACACCGTGATCCGCGAAGTCGTCCCGGGCAGCCCGGCGGCACTGTCGGGCAAGCTCAAGGTCGGCGACCGCATCGTCGGCGTGGCACAGGGCAAGACTGCCGCATTTACCGACCTGCTCGGCTGGCGTATCGACGACGTGGTACAACTGATCCGCGGGCCGAAGGATTCGACGGTGCGCCTGGACGTGCTGCCTGCCGACGCCAGCACCGATGGCAAGCATGTCACGGTATCGCTGGTGCGCAAGAAAATCAGCATGGAAGAGCAGTCGGCCAAGAAGTCCATTATCGAAGTCAAGGATGGCGGAATCAAACGGCGCGTCGGCGTGATTTCGCTGCCAACCTTCTACCAGGACTTCGAGGCGCGCAAGCGCGGCGACAAGGATTTCAAGAGCGCAACGCGTGACGTGGCGCGCATCCTTGGCGAGCTCAAGAAAGAGAAAGTCGACAATGTCCTGATCGACTTGCGCAACAACGGCGGCGGTTCGCTCCACGAAGCGGTGGAACTGACCGGCCTGTTCATCGACAAGGGACCGGTGGTGCAGCAGCGCTCGGCCGAGAACAAGATCGACGTGGAAAGCGATACCAATGCCGGCCTGGCCTGGGACGGCCCGATGGGTGTGCTGATCAACCGCGGCTCGGCCTCGGCGTCGGAGATTTTCGCCGCCGCCATCCAGGATTACGGCCGCGGCCTGATTATCGGCGAACCGAGCTTCGGCAAGGGCACCGTGCAGACCCTGGTCAACCTGGACAAGTTCTCCACCCAGGAAAAGGCCCGCCTTGGTGAACTGAAGCTCACCATTGCCCAGTTCTTCCGGATCAACGGCGGCACCACGCAGCTGCGCGGCGTCACGCCCGACATCAAGCTGCCGGTGATGGCCGACCACGAGAACTTCGGCGAATCGAGCTACGACAACGCGCTGCCGTGGGTGGCCATCACGCCGGCTATCTACGTGCCGGCGGGCGACCTGAAGGAACTGATCGCGCCGCTGCAGAAGCGTCATGAAGCCCGCATCGCCAAGGACAAGGACTTCCAGTATCTGCAGGAAGACCTGGCGCAAGTGCGCAAGATCCGCAAGGAAAACGCGATCTCGCTCAACGAAGCGGTGCGCCGCAAGGAGCGCGATGCCGAGGAAGCGCGCGCCAAACTGCGCGAAGCACGCCAGCTGGCCATGAAAACGGCCGGCGCCGAGGAGCCGGCCGACGCCGCCACCGCGACCGAGAACAAGGAAGCGCGCAGCAAGGTCCCCAATCCGACCAAGCCGGCCAAGCCTGCGGTCGTGGCCATCAAGGGCAGCACCCAGCAGGACGACGGCTTGCAGGCGGACGAGCGCAACCTGGCCGCCGAGCTGGCAGCCGAGAAGGCCGCAAAAGACGCCAAGGACGTGCTGCTGCAGGAAGCGGCCAATGTTCTGGCGGACGAGGTCGGAATGCTTCGGACCGACACCCGCATGGCCTCGCGCCTGATGCCTTACTTGCCAACAACTAAGGCGGCAGCGCAGTAAAAAATATTGTTGCAATTGCACTACAAGGTGCGTGTAAGGAGGAAGTCAAAGGGGCCCGGCAACTGGCCCTTTTTCTATTGCCGGCTTAGCTCGGCAATATACCTACTTCAATGAAAACAAGGATTTACCAACTGGCTTTGAGCTGCCTTCGTCACGGTGTTTTGCGATTTCAAACGAACATTGCTATTTTTTCACTGATGCTAGGATTCCCCATGCGTTATAGAAATCATAACGCTCACATAAGAGGAGGGGTTTCATGGCTATTCGTCACATTTTGCTTGTTGGTTTGGTAAGCACAGCATCGTTGGCACAAGCAGCACCAACGACGCAAACAAGTTCCAGCATTGTGGCGGGCTGGACGCTGGAAAAAGGTTCGATCAATGTGTTGGGCGAACTCGACGCCGTGCAGATCATGCTCGCCCAGGGTAATAATGCCAATTGGAATCAACATGCCCAGTTCGCCAATGGAAAACTGCAACTGTTCTCGCTCGACGCAGGCACGCCTGTGTTGGCCGTGTCGGGCGGCGCTTCCAACGCCAACCAGCAGGCCGGCGCTCCCGGAAAAGCGGTCGGCCCTAAGGGCACTGGTCCCAACAATCCGAATGTGCTGCCGAACGGCGTGCTTACGGGCGGGAATTCCAATCCGTTGAGCGTGCCGAACAGCATGAAGGGCGACGATATTGGCTTCGCTCCCGGGGGCGGTGCGAGTGGCCATGATGGCGCCGGCGCCGGTGCGGGCGCAAACGCGGGCGCTCACGACGGTGCTGGCGCTGGCGCGCTGATCGATGAAGCCATCAAGACAGGCCTGCCACTGGCCATGGCGCTGGACGTGCTCGACGCTCCTGCCGCCGCCATCCCTGAACCGGCAACCGGCGCCTTGCTGCTGGCTGGCCTGATGGGCAGCGTTCTGGCAAGGCGCCGCCGCAACAAGTAAAGCTGAACCACAATGCTTTGAAACGGATCGGGCGGCGACCCGCCGTACCTCCTGCTGACCCGGCCTCCCCACAAAGGACGCCGGGTTTTCTTGTGCCGGGGTCCTCCTGAAAACATGCCGCATCGGCAAATAGATTCATGTACAATCCCTGTGAACGGTCGTGCTTTTTTCGCCTGCGCGCCGTCATTCCAGGAGACCGAATGGATCTGAATTATTCCAGCGACGAGCTGGCGTTTCGCGCCAGCGTGCGCGGCTTTCTCGCCGAGGCCTTGCCGCCGGACCTGCAGGACAAGGTAGGCCGCCACCTGCGCCTGACGCGCGAGGACTACGTGCGCTGGCACCGGATCCTCGCTGCGAAGGGCTGGGTGGCGCCGGGCTGGCCGGTGGAATTCGGCGGCCCCGGCTGGACCCCGGTGCAGCGCCACCTGTTCGAGGAAGAATGCGCGCGCGCCGGCACGCCGCCGATCCTGCCGTTCGGCGTCAACATGGTCGCCCCGGTGATCATGGTGTTCGGCAGCCCGGCCCAGAAGTCCCATTTTTTACCGCGCATCCTGTCGTGCGAAGACTGGTGGTGCCAGGGCTACTCCGAACCCGGGGCCGGCTCCGACCTGGCCGCCCTCAAGACCACCGCCGTGCGCGATGGCGAACATTACATCGTCAACGGCCAGAAGACCTGGACCACCCTGGCCCAGCATGCCGACATGATCTTCTGCCTGGTGCGCACCGATAGCGGCGTGCGCAAGCAGGAGGGGATCTCCTTCCTGCTGATCGACATGAAGAGCCCGGGCGTCAGCGTGCGCCCCATCGTCATGCTCGACGAAGAGCACGAAGTCAACGAAGTCTTCTTCGATAGCGTGCGCGTGCCGGTGCAGAACCTGGTGGGCGAAGAGAACCGTGGCTGGACCTATGCCAAGTACCTGCTGGGCCACGAGCGCACCGGCATTGCCGCGGTCGGGCGCTCCAAGCGCGAGCTGGCCTTCCTCAAGCGCTACGCCGCCGGCCTGCTGGCCGATCCGATGTTCGCGGCCAAGGTGGCGGCGCTCGAAATCGAACTGATGGCACTGGAAATGACGGTGCTGCGCGTGCTGGCCCAGGAGCACAAGGCGCCCGGCCCCGAAGCGTCGGTACTCAAGGTGCGCGGCACCGAAATCCAGCAGCGTCTGACGGAACTGATGCTGGAGGCGGCCGGACCGATGGCGCTGGCCTTCGATCCTGCCTATCTGGAAGGCGAGCATGCGCACAGTCTGGGCGGCGACGACGATGCCGCGCCGCTGGCCGGCTATTACTTCAACTTCCGCAAGACCTCGATCTATGGCGGCTCCAACGAAATTCAACGCAACATCATCGCCCAGGTGATCTTGGGACTTTAAAGGAAGCACGATGGATTTCAATTTCAGCGACGAACAGCTGCAGTTCGCCGATGCGCTGCAGCGCTGGGCCACGCGCGCCTACGGCTTTGAAACGCGCAAGCGGATCGTCCATTCCGAGGCGGGTGTTTCGCCCGAGGCCTGGGCCACGCTCACCGAACTGGGCATGCTGGCGCTGCCGGTGCCGGAAGAGCAGGGCGGCTTCAACGGCAGCGCGCTCGACATGTTCGTGGTCATGCGCGAGCTGGGCCGCGCCTTGGTGGTCGAGCCGTACTTCGCCACGGTGCTGGGCGCGCACTTTCTCAAGCTGGGCGGCGCGCACGCGCCGCTGCTCGAAGAGGTCGGCGCCGGCCGCCTGACCCTGGCCTGTGCCCTGAATGAAGCGCAATCGCGCCACGACCTTTCACAGCCGGCCACCACCTTGACGCCAGACGCAGGCGGCTACCGCCTGGACGGTCACAAATGCGCGGTGGTCCATGGCGCACAGGCCGGCCGCCTGATCGTATCAAGCCGCAACGGCGACGAGCTTGCGCTGGTGCTGGTGGCCGCCGATGCCCCGGGGCTCAGCGTGACCGGCTACCGCACCCTGGACGGCCAGCGCGGGGCCAACGTCGAGTTTGAGGCCGTGCGCGTGGCGCAGGCCGACCTGATCGGCGCACCTGGGCAGGGCGGCGGCATTCTCGACGCCTGCGCCGATTATGGCGCCACGCTGCTATGCGCCGAAGCGCTGGGGGCGATGGAAGCGCTGTTTGCCGCGACCCTCGACTACCTCAAGACGCGCAGCCAGTTCGGCGCGCCGATCGGCAAATTCCAGGCACTCCAGCACCGCATGGCGGACATGTACATCCACCTGGAGCAGGCCCGTTCGATGGCGCTGCTGGCGGCGGTGCGGGTCGACGGCGGCGACATTCAAGAGCGCCGCCGGGCCGTCTCCGCCGCCAAATTCCGCGTCGGCCAGGCCGCCGCCTTCATCGGCCAGCAGGCCGTGCAGCTGCACGGCGGCATGGGCGTCACCGACGAACTGCCGGCCGCCCACCACTTCAAGCGCCTGTCCATGATCGAACTGACCATGGGCGACTCCGATTACCACCTGCGGCGCTTCATCGCGCAGCCAGGCTTTGCCAGCGAGACCACTGAATGAATACCGTGCGCTATTTCGAGGACTTCTTCCCAGGCCAGGAGCTGCAGCTTGGCAGCCGCACCGTCAGCGAGGACGAGATCGTCACTTTTGCCAGCCAGTTCGACCCGCAGCCCTTCCACGTCGACCGCGAGGCCGGCGCCGCCTCCATCTTCGGCGGCGTGATCGCCAGCGGCTGGCACACCTGCGGCCTGATGATGCGCATCGTCGTTGACGGCTTCATGATTGGGACCGCCAGCATGGGTTCGCCGGGGGTCGACAAGATCCGCTGGCACCAGCCGGTGCGCGCCGGCGACACCATCTCGGTGCGCTACCTCACCACCCAGGTCAAGGCATCGTCCTCGCGGCCCGATCGCGGCGTGGTCTGGTCGACCTGGGAAGCGAGCAACCAGCATGGCGAGTTGGTCTGCACCGTGGAAGGCATGGGCATGTTCGGCCGCCGCCCGGAGGAGCACAATGCGTAGCATCAGTGACGTTTCAGATCTTCAGGCGCTCATCAAGCAGGAAGTGGCGGTATCAAACTGGGTGCACATCGGCCAGGACCGCATCGACGCCTTTGCCGACGCCACCGCCGACCGCCAATGGATCCACGTCGACCCGGAGCGCTGTATGCGCGAGTCGCCCTACCGGACCACGGTGGCGCATGGCTTTCTGACGCTCTCGCTCATCTCGGGCATGTTCGACAGCGCGCTGCGCTTCGAGGGTGCGCGCATGATCATCAACTATGGCTTGAACAAAGTGCGCTTTCCGGCCCCGGTGCCGGTGGACAGCCGCGTGCGGGCCCGCTTCACGCTGGAGAGCGTCACGCCATTTGAGGCCGGTGTGCAGCTGGCATGGACCGTGACGATGGAGCGCGAAGGCGGCGATCGGCCGGTATGTGTGGCCGAGCTGCTGATCCGGCGGTACAGCTAGAAATTACGTAGCCGACCCCGCACAATAACGGTTGCGCCCCTCCGACTTGGCACGGTACAGCAGCGCGTCGGCGCTACGCACCAGCGCGGTCCAGTCGTCGCGCTCGCTCGGCGTCACGCTGGCCAGGCCCATGCTGACGCTGACCCACGGCGTGACGATCGAGTGCGCATGCGGGATCGACAGCAGGCTGACTTCATCGAGCAGCTTGCGCGCCACGGCCACGGCGCCATCGAGGTCTTCCTGCGGCAGCAGAATAGCGAATTCCTCGCCGCCGTAGCGCGCCACCAGGTCCTGGGGGCGGCGGGCCGCGCGGCGCATGGCCCCGGCGATCTGCTGCAGGCAGGCGTCGCCGGCCTGGTGCCCGTAAGCGTCGTTGAAGTTCTTGAACTGGTCGATATCGACCATGATCAGCGCCATCGGCACCTGGGCGCGGGCGCAGCGCCGCCATTCATTGGCCACGGTTTCGTCGAAAGCGCGCCGGTTCGATACGCCGGTCAGCCCGTCGGTCAGGGTCAGTTCGCGCAGCGCATCGCTCTGGCGCTTGACGGTCAGCTGCGTACGCACGCGCGCGCGCACCACCGCCGCGTTGACCGGTTTGCTGATGAAGTCGGCCGCGCCGGCGTCGAGCGCGCGGGTTTCGTCTTCCGGGCTATCGAGGGCAGTGACGAAGATGATCGGAATGTCGCAGGTGACGCTGGACGCGCGCAGCTGGGCGCACACCGCATAGCCGTCCATGTCGGGCATCATGGCATCCAACAGGATCAGGTCGGGCAGCTGGTGCTTGGCGATGTCCAGCGCCTTGGCGCCGTTCATCGCGAACAGGACATCGTGCTCGTTCTGCAGGGCCTGATGCAGAATCTGGATGTTCTCCATGGCGTCGTCGACAATCAGGATGCGCCCATGGTTGGCCAAATCGTTCCAGCTCATGCACTACCTTTCGTTTCAAATTGGTCCGCGCCCTGGCGCGCCACGATATCTTTCACCAGTGCGGCCGCGTTGGCAAAGGCCAGTGTGGAAATGGCATCTTCCAGCGCCGCCATCTCGCCTGGCGCGAGCGCGGGGCCAAGCGCCGGACGCAAAGCGCCGAATGCGGCGATCGCCTTCAGGTTGTTATTCTCCAGCAAAGCGAGCAAGTCTGCCAGTGCCGCACGCGGATCGCCTTCGGCTGCCGGCGCTTCCGCGGCCGAGGGCGCCGAGGGGGGGGGCAGGGCCACCTGGCGCGCCGCCTGCAGCACGCGCGCCAGCGCGCTTTCGAGCGATGCCAGGCGCGCCTGCAGGTCGTCCTGGCCGGCGCTGCGCAAGCCATGCTCGGCGGCCAAAGCCAGGGCCGCCACTTCGGCCGCCCCCAGGTTGGCCGCCACGCCGCGCAGGCGGTGCAGCAGTGGCGCCGCTTCGTCGCGCCGGCCGCCGCGCACCAGCGCGCGCACCTCGTCCAGGGTGCCTCCCTGCGAGGTTTCGAAGCGTTTGAACACGCTGACGAAATTGGCGAAGTTGCCGCCAAAGCGCTGCAAGGTCGGTCCCAGGTCGATCCCGGGAATCGATGCAGGCAAAGGCCGCCTGGCCACCTCGGTGCTCTGGCCGTAGCCGGCGCGCGAGGGGGCGCGCAGTTCGCGCGCATCGCCGCCGGCGGTGACCCGGTTGAGCGCCGCCACCAGGCTGTCGACGTCGATCGGCTTTGCCACGTGGCCGTTCATGCCGGCGTTGATGGCCTGGACGCGGTCGTCCTCCATGGCGTTGGCGGTCATCGCGATCACCGGCAAGGCGGACAGGCCCATGCGGCGGATCTCCTGCGCTGCCTCATAGCCGTTCATCACCGGCATCTGGATATCCATCAGCACGGCATCGTAACGGGCCGGGTGCTCGGCAAGCATATTGACGGCGATGCGGCCGTTGGCGGCGATGTCGACGCCGGCGCCGGCATGCAGCAGAATGTAATTGGCCACTTCCTGGTTGATCTGGTTGTCTTCGACCAGCAGGATATGCAGCCCTTCCAGGCGTCCGGCCAGCGGCATTGCCGGCGCGGTAGCGTCGCAACGCGGCGCATCGGTCAGCGCCTGCATCAGGGCGTCCGCCAGGGCGGCCGGGGTGACCGGCTTGCTGAGCACCGCGCCCAGTTGCAATTCATCGGCTATCTCGTCCAGGGGTGCGCGGGCGCTGTCGGCCACCATCATGACGCACGGCGCCAACGCCGCCTCGCCGGCCTCGATGCGCGCATGGGTGAGCAGCGAAATGCCGTCCATCTCCGGCATGGCGCTGTCGATCAGCAGCAAGCCGTAGGCCCGCTCGCCGGGGTGAGCGCGCAGGCAGGCCAGCGCTTCGGCGGCGCTGGCCACACTGTCGACCTGCCAGCCGAAGGCCTGGCATTGGGCCGCGATGGCGGCGCGCACGCTGAGGTTGTCGTCCACCAGCAGCACACGGCATTCGAGCAGTTCCGGCAGCGGCGGCAGGGCCAGCGGCGCGGCGTCGCCGGTCACGCCGAAACGCGAATCGAAGCTGAACACCGAACCCTTGCCAAGTTCGCTGCTGACCCTGATGCTGCCGCCCATCAGGTGAACCAGGCGGCGGCAGATCGCCAGCCCAAGGCCGGTGCCGCCGAACTTGCGGCTGGTCGAGGAATCGCCCTGCAAGAATGCTTCGAACATATGGGCCTGCTGGCTTTCCGCGATGCCGATGCCGCTGTCGCGCACCGAAAAGTCCAGCACGATTTCTTCAGGCTCGCGCTGTTGCACGCGGATCGACAGCACCACTTCCCCTTGCTCGGTGAACTTGATCGCATTGCCGATCAAATTGAGCAGCACTTGTTCGAGGCGCATCGGGTCGCCGTTCAGTTCGAGCGGCACCTCGGGCGCCATGTCGAATACCAGCTCCACCCCTTTGGCGCAGGCGTTGGGTGCCACCAGCACCGAGATGCTGCGCAGGACCTGGTCGATGGTGAAGCTGGTGTACTCCAGCATCAGCTGGCCGGCCTCGATCTTGGAGAAGTCCAGCACATCGTTGAGAATGCCCAGCAGCGAGCGGGTCGACATGCTCATCTTGGCCACGTAGTCGCGTTCGCGCCGGCCCAGCGGGGCTTCTTCGAGCAGGCGCGCCAGCCCCATGATGGCGTTCATCGGTGTGCGGATCTCGTGGCTCATATTGGCCAGGAACTCGGTCTTGGCGCTGCTGGCCATCTCGGCCCGGTCGAGCGCCTGGATCAGCTGTTCATTGAGCGACTGAAGGCGCAGCTCGGTGCGTTTGAGTTCCGAGATATCCGATACCAGCACGTAAAAGCCACGCACGTTGTTTTGCTCGTCGAAATCCGGAATGTAGTTGGACCAGGTGTGGCGGATCTGGCCCGAGGCGTCGCGCACCTCGCGTGCGAAATGCGCGGCCTGGCCGGCCACCACCGCGCGCAGGTGCGGCGCGTTCGCGGCCAGTTGTTCGGGAGTGAGCACCTTGTCGATCGGCTGGCCGATCAGTTCAGCTTCGGTCAGGCCGAACGATTCCAGGTACAGGCGGTTGGCGAACTGGCAGCACAGTGACGCATCCCAGTAGCCGACCATGCCGGGTACGTTGTCGGCCACGGTGCGGATGAAGCGCTCGCTGCGTTCAAGCCGTTCGCTGGTGGCGCGCAGCGCGCTTTCGGACGCAATGCGTGCGCTGATGTCGCGCACCGTCGCCTGCAGGATGCCTTTGCCGCCGATGTTAACGCTGATGAGCAGGACGTCGGCGTTGAACAGGCTGCCGTCGCGGCGCCGGTGCAGCCACTCGAAGTGATGGCTGCCGGTTTCCAGCGCAAAGCGGATGAACTGCTCGGCTTTCTCGGACGAGCGGCGACCGTCCGGCTGGAATTCGGGCGAGGCCGTGGACGGCGACAGGGTCAGGAATTCTTCCACGCTGTCGCAGCCGAAGATGCGCGCCGCGGCCTGGTTGCCGCCGATGAAGCCGGCGCCCTGGGCCAGCAGCATGTGGGCGTCGCCCGACAGTTCGTACAGCGCACGGAACTGTTCGTTCACATCGTTCAGCCGCTGCGACAGCAGCTTGCGTTCGCTGACGTCGACGATCACCGCGCTGATGCCGACCAGGGTGCGGTCGGCTCCATAGACGGGATAGTATCCGGCGATCCAATGGCGTTCGACGTCCGGCGCGGACGGCGCGGCGATGGACATTTCAAGCGCCGGCTGCGCCACGCCGGAGTCGCGCACCTGGCGAAACGGCTTTTCATACTCGATGCCGAGGTTTCCAAAGAGTTCAGGCAGGGTGCGGCCGACGTGCGAGCCGCCCGACAGCGCGTTGACCCGGCTCAGGTAGTCGTTGACCATCACTATGCGTAGTTCGCAGTCGAGCAAAATCAGGCCGACCGGGGCCGTGGCATAAACGGTGGCCAGGAGCGCATTGCTGCGTTCGAGCTCGGCGGTGCGCTCCTTCACCAGCTGTTCCAGTCCGCTGCGGTAGCGCTGCAGTGTGCCCTCTACCTGGCGCAGCGCACCGGCCACCTCGTCGGCCTCGCGGATGCTCATCGGCGCGATATCGAGACGATCGCCGCGGCCCAGCGCGACCGCCGGCGCACACAGGGCGCGCACCGAGCGGCTGATGGCGCCGCCGATGCTCCAGGCGGTGCCGAAGCCGACGCACAGCAGCGCGCCGATCGCCAGCAGCACGTTGGCCAGGGTCGCATCGAGCACGCCATTGGCCGCATCAACCGGCACGCTGACCGAGACGAACCAGCCGCGCCGCGGCGAGCGTTCAAAAGCCGCCAGCACCGGCACGTTTTCGCGCGAGATCAGCTCCACCACGCCGCTGTCGGACTGGCGCATTGCAGAGCGCAGGACAGGGTTGGCGGTTTGCCCGACCACCCGGTGCGCAGCGCGGCTGCGCGCCACGAAGACCGCGCTGCTGTCGAACACCCGCGCGTGCCAGCCGGGCGGCAAGCGCTGCTCGGCCAGCATCGTATTAAACCGCTCGGGACGCAGCTGGGCCGACAGCACGTACTTGACGGCGCCGGCGCGGATCACCGGCACGTCGACCGATACCATCTGCGGCTGCCGGTGGTCGCCGCGGTACAGGTCCGAGGTGGCGGCAGCGCCGCTGGCGGCCACCCGCCGGATCGACCCGGCGTGACCGTTGGGCGGCAAGGGTTCGCCGTTCGCGTAGCGGGTGTTCATGACCGGGCGCCCCGCGCTGTCGGAGAGCACAAAGGCAAAGGCCGGAAAGCCGGGCGAGAGCACGCCTGCAGCTTGCTGGTGAAAGGCGCCGATGTCGCCGCTGGTGAGGCTGGGGGAGCTGGCCAGGGCAAGCGCCGCGGTCTCGCTGGCGGTCAGGTCGCGCTCGATGGCGGCCATCAGGACCTGGGCCGCGCGCTCCGCATCATGCACCAGGTGCGAGCGCTGACGCGTATAGGCATCGTAGGACAGGTAGGCGAAGCCGATCACGGTCGGCAGCGCGCAGGCCAGGACCAGGGTGATCGTCTTGGAGCGAATCGACGGGAGCGCCGATGATGATTTCAACAACCGCAAGCCCTACCTCCAACCATGCTGCAGCGCAACGACGCCGATGAGACGATGGTAGCCGAGGGAGGGCTTACTTCAAAGTACTTTGCAAGCGAACTTATACTGACGCGCTTTCATTCCAACAGTGGGGTCGCGTCATGCGGATTCAGCCTGCATACTTCGCCAGTTCGAGCTTGGCGATGGCATTGCGGTGCACCGCGACCGGCCCATCCGCCAGGCGCAAGCTCTGCCGTGCTCCCGTTCTGCGGATCATAATCCCTGAAGTAGTTGTATTACACAGACCGCCCGCAACGGCGGGGCTTGACCGACTTTCCACCCGTACCCCGTAATACAGCAATGGCGGAGGGATGTGTTACACGCGAAGCCTGCCCCGTTCCTCTTGCTCCGGTTCAAATATCTGGCTTCGAATCGATATAATGTTGCGCAACCTCCGCCAGATGCTTCCAATGGCAGGATGTCGCGAAGACCGCTAGAGCTTCGCGCCCGGACTGATCGCTAGAATCGTCGAACCGCACCATAGCCGTCATTAGCGCCTGATTCCACTGGCGATAGTTCTCTCGCAATTCAACCACAAACTCCGAAAATTTCTCGGCTGAATCTAGTTCCGGATCCCCGTAATCTCGCAGTGTTTCCGCCATCAGTGACGAAAGAAATTCCATCCCGTCCGAGTGGTAAGCAAGTTGTCGTTCTGCGTCGGACATCGCGGCAAGTTCATAAAATCGGTCCCACAAGCTAGCAAAACTAGGTTCTGATGCACTCATAGATCACCTACCTCACAAGAGTTGCCGTTCTTCTTGGGGCTGCAAAAACCCGGCCCCTTGCCGAAGGGCCATTCGTTCTGAGCTGTGCACTTGTTCAAGCACTGTCCGTAGTGAGGTACCCTGACTTTTTCGGACACTCCTGTTTGGTAGACTTCACCAATAGGAGAACAAATGGCTACACCAAAGAAAACATACACACCTGAATTGCGAGAGGAAGCGGTCAAGCTGGTTCTGGCGCAGGGGCTGTCACTGGAAGACGCCGCTCTGCGGGTCAGCATTCCGAAGGGGACGCTGGCGAACTGGGTCAGTGCGGCCAAGCGGGGCGATGGCGTTAAGGCTGCACCTGGGAGCCGCACAGTGCCAGAGCTGGAAGCAGAAGTGGCCAAGCTGCGCAAGGAACTGGCTGAAGCGAAGATGGAGCGGGATATAGTAAAAAGGCGGCAGCGTACTTTGCGCGGGAGTCGCTGCCAAGTACGCGGTCATGAAGACAATGCGACTCGAATATCCGATTGCTGTTATGTGCCGCGCGTTTGGCGTGTCTCGCAGTGGCTACTACGATTGGGCCAATGGCGCGTTGTCGCCGCGTGCGCAGGTCGATGAACGCCTGAAGGTAGCTATCAAGGCGGTCCACACGCAAAGCCGCGAGACATACGGGCCGCTGCGTATGCAGCCAGAACTCGCGGCACAAGGCTTTGAGGCTGGCCGTGACCGCATTGCGCGTCTGCGCCGAGAACTGGCCTTGCGCTGCAAGCAGAAGCGCAAATTCAAGGCCACGACGAACTCGAACCATGACCTTCCAGTAGCCGATAATTTGCTGGACCAGACGTTCGCGCCTACCCGGCCAAACGAAGCCTGGGTGACTGATATCAGTGTGCCGCAGCAAGCGGCGTAGGAGATGAGGGTATGGCCCCTCGCAATCG
>CAMLFK010000020.1 GCA_946479255.1 uncultured Oxalobacteraceae bacterium | reverse complement strand
GATGTATCTACGCGACTCGTTAAAGTATTTGTCGATTTCTATGGCCGGCACTCTGCTGACATCGTGCCATCCCGCCGCCGCCGTTGAAGGACGGGTCGGCCCTATATCGCGACTCGATTGCCTTCTAGTTGAAAGGGCAACGATTGTCCAGTCCCCTCGTGGCGAAGGGATCTTTGGGCTGGCCAATGCCCTCCATCAGATTGGTCCAGGTTCTCATACGGTCCTAGCCATCCGCGCATACGAAGACCCTGGCCCGATAGATGGTCAATTGTTCTGGAAGGCTACACTGGAATTTGCGGCAGTGCCCCGTTCACTTCCGCCGGGACAGACCCAGAAAGTGTCCGTTGTTGCTCGCACTGCGTCGCGCCGTGCGCCTTGCATCGCATCCGGCTATGTTCGCCAAAACTTCACATTTATTTCCGTTCGGGTACTTAGCGAGCTGGGGGGCGTTTTATCCCGCAAAGCCGCCGCCATCGCAGGCGACGCACGCGCCAGTCCGTGGCAAGTAATGAACCGAAACTTCACGGAACGCGAGAACTATAGGCGGTAGCGCACCGGCACGCCGCCCGCCGGATAAGGGGTGAGCTTGACGCGCACGCGCAGGCTGGCGGGGCTGGCGGCCGGGTAAGTCCAGTCGGCGCGGTCGCGCGAAAAGGTGATGATGGCAGCCGGATCTTCCGGGACCGGCAGCAGCGTGCCCTGGGGCAAACGCGGGTAGGGCGAGCAGCAAGCAAGCGATCAGCGGTGCCTGCCTGGTCATAGGGCCTCCGCGCGGCCGCCCAGCGGCAAGTTGAAATCGATGTACACCTCATCCAAGCGCCAGCCGGTGGCGCGGTAGAGCGCCTGCGCGTTGCTGTTGGTCCTGGCCGTCTGCAGGTTCATCCAGATCGCACCGACGCTCTCGGCATATGCGCGGGCGGCGGCAATCAGGCCTTTGCCAATGCCGCGGCGGCGGCCTGCGGGATCGACAAACAGGTCGTTGAGCAGGAAGGTGCGCGCCATCGACAGCGATGAAAAGCCGGGGTAGAGCTGGGTGAAGCCGAGCGGCAGGGCGCCATCGTGGGCGATGAACAGGACCGATTCGCCATGGTTGAAGCGCTCCGCGAGAAACGCGCGGGCCCCGGCGACGTCGCTCGCGCCGGAATAAAACTGGCGATAGCGGTCGAACAGCAGCGCCAGTGAATCGAGATCGGCCAGTACCGCCTGGCGAATGGTGATGCCGCTGTCGCTCATAGTGTCCTTGATCTGGTGTTCTTGCAAATGTTGTTGAAGTGAAACATAGTAGCCGAAAAATTGCAAACGTGCAGGATAAAAGGGAGCAAATCTTTTGCCGCCGCCGTGGTCTAAGCCTTATCCATTGCAAGGGAGAGGGCGATGAGCTACAAGACCATCGGTGTGCATGTCGACCGCTCGCCAGATGCGGCCGTGCGGATCGAGGTGGCGGCCCGTATTGCGCAGCGCGAAGATGCGCACCTGACCGGTGTGGCATTCACCGGCATCTCGCCGTATGTGTTGCCGTTCGGCGCGTTCGACCAGGGCGTACCGGCCGTGCAGCTGCCGGTCGAGGAACTGCGCACCGAGGGGCGGCATGCGATCGACGCGTTCGAGCGCCAGGTGCGCGCCATGGGCTTGTCCACCGTCGAAGGGCGCTGCGTGGAAGAGGAGGCCGGCTACGGCATGGCCTTGCAGGCCCGCTACTGCGACCTGGTGGTGCTGGGCCAGCACAGCAAGCCGGCCGCGCCGCCGCTGGTGCCCTTCAACTTCACCGAATACGTGCTGCTGCACTGTACCCGTCCGGTACTGGTGGTGCCGCCCACGGCGTCCCCGGACCCGCTCGGGCGGCGCATCCTGATCGGCTGGAACGGCAGCCAGAGCGCCACACGCGCCCTGACCAGCGCGATCGGGATGATGCAGCGCGCCGAACGGGTCGAACTGCTGGTTCTCAATCCTGAACAAGACGGCAAGCTGCACGGCGAGCAACCGGGGGCCGACATCGGCCTGTACCTGGCGCGCCATCGCATCCGGGTGCAAGTGACGGCGGCCACCACCAGCGACGACATCGGCAGCGCCTTGCTGGAGCATGCCGATGCAAGCCGCGCCGACCTGATCGTCATGGGCGCCTACGGCCACTCGCGCCTGCGCGAAGTCCTGCTGGGCGGCGTGACCCGCAGCGCCCTGCATGCAGCCAGGCTGCCCCTGTGGATGGCGCACTGACCCGCCCGCCAATGCTCATACTTATAAAGGAATCGTCATGACTTACAAGTCCATCCTCGTCCACGTGGACGACGCCCCCCATGCACTGTCGCGCTACGAAGTGGCGGCCACGCTGGCCCTGCGCGAACAGGCCCACCTGGTCGGCCTGGCCAGCAATGGCGTATCGCGCTTCATGCGCGATACCGTTGCCATGGATTTCGCCAGCCATGCGCTGGCGCCCTACATGGAGACCCTCAAAAAACGCGCAGGGCATGCTATACAGCAGTATGAAATGGTGGCCGCCCGCGTGGGCGTCGACGGCTTCGAATCGCGCATGGTCGAGGAAGACCCGTCCGAAACCCTGGGCATTCTCGCGCGCTATTGCGACCTGTGCGTGGTGAGCCAGTACGACCCGGCCGCGCCGGCGTCCCCGGTACGCCCGGGCATGGCGGCGGACGTGGCGGCCGGCAGCGGCTGCCCCGTGCTGGTGGTGCCCAACACGGGCCTGATGAGTGGTCCGATGCGGCGCATCATGCTCGGCTGGAACGGCAGCCGTGAAGCCTCGCGCGCCATGCATTACGCCATGCCGCTGCTGTGCCGCGCCGACCACGTGGAAGTGGCCATCATCGGCGATACGGCGACCGAAGCGGCCGGCGGCATGCGGGTCGACAGCGCCATCGGCCAGGCCCTGGCACGCCATGGCATCCACGCCGAGATCGTTCACCGCCCCGCCGGCGAGGATGCCGGTACGCTGCTGCTGGCATTGGCGGCGGAACGGGGCGCCGAACTGCTGGTGATGGGCTGTTACGGCCACTCGCGGATACGCGAACGGCTGCTGGGCGGCGCTACCCGCTCGGTGCTTCAAACGATGGAGATTCCGGTGCTGATGGCGGCCTGATTTATCGGTAAGCGGCCGCCAATGAATATTCCAGCGTTGTCGGATAAGCCCGCCATCGTTGTTCACGGTGGCGCTGGAAGTGTGCGCAGCGCGGACGACGGCTGCCTGCGCGCGGCGCAGCAGGGCCTGGCACGGATCGCCGCCGGCGAAGGCGCCCTGGAAGCCGTGGTCGCGGCAGTAACCGTCATGGAAGACGACCAGCGCTTCAATGCCGGCACCGGGTCGGAACTGTCGCTCGACGGGGTGACCATTGAAATGGACGCCGCCGTGATGGACACACGCGGGCGTCTGGGCGCGGTCGCGGCCCTGCGCGGCGTAAAAAATCCAGTCCAGGTGGCGCGCGCGGTGGCCGACACGCCGCATCATTTCATCGTCGGCGAAGGCGCGCAGCGGCTGGCGCGCAAGCTTGGCCACGCGCCGCACGATCCCGTCACGCCCAAGGCCCGCGCCCACCACGCCGATCTGCTGCACTCGCTGGCGCAGGCGCAGGCCGCCATGCCCGGCGCAGCGAACCAGGACTTCGCCCGCTTCTGGAACTACGAGGCGCCCTTGCTGCTCAAGGGCAGGCAGGCCTGCGACACGGTCGGGGCGGTCGCGCGCGACGCCGGCGGCCACTTCGCGGTGGCCGGTTCCACCGGCGGCTCGACCCCGGCACTGCTGGGACGGGTGGGCGACACCCCGCTGATCGGCAGCGGCTTTTATGCCGGACCGCTGGGGGCGATCGCCGCCACCGGGGTGGGCGAGTACATCATCGGCCACCTGCTGGCGCGCGAGGTTTATCAATGGCTGGCCGAGGGCATGCCACTGGGGCGCGCCTTGCAGCGCGGCGTCGACCTGTTTGATCCGAGTGTCGATATCGGCCTGATCGCCATCACCGCGGACGACATGGGCGCGTGCAGCAACCGCGACATGGCGCGCGCTTTGTGCAAGGCAGGTGTCTCATGACCGGGCGGGCCAGGCTGCGCGGTAAGGGGCACCTTGTGATCATCGGCGGCCACGAGGACCGCCGGGGCGACATGGACATCCTGCGCCACTTCGTCGAACTGTCCGGTGGCGTATCAGGCACGATCGCCGTCGTCACCGCCGCCAGCCGGGTGCCGGAAGCTGTCTGGCCAAGTTACGAAGGAGCTTTCGGCGAACTGGGCGTGAAGGCCTGCCATCATATCGGCGTGTCGTCGCGCGAAGAGGCCAACGACCCTGCGCGGGTCGAACTGCTGGCCGGCGCCGGCGGCATCTTCATGACTGGCGGCGACCAGAAGCGCTTGCTGGCATTGCTGGGTGGCAGCGCGCTCGAACGTGAGGTCCGCGCCGCCTTACGCGAGCGCGGCGCCTGCATCGCCGGCACCAGCGCGGGCGCCTCCGCCATGTCGATGCACATGCTGGCCGATGGCGAGACCGGGGACCAGCCGGTCAAGGGCAGCGTGGTGCTTGGCGCCGGCCTGGGGCTGCTTCGCCAGGTCGTCATCGACCAGCACTTCGCGCAGCGCAAGCGCCTCTCCCGCCTCTTGACCGTGGTCGCGCAAAACCCCAATGTGCAAGGGGTGGGGATCGACGAGGACACCGCCCTGGTGGTGGCACGCGGCGCCGGCATCGAAGTGATCGGCTCGGGCGCGGTCACCATCATCGACGGGCGCAGCATGCTGACCAACATGGGCGATATCGAAAGGCGTGCCGTGCCCGAGATGATCGACGTCCGGCTCCATCTGCTGCCGGGTGGTACGCGCTACCGGACGGGGGTGCGCGACGGCCTGGAAGCGCCGCCCGCGCCGCTGGCCGAATTCATCGGCATTCTCGCCGCCATTGAGCAATAGCGGGCGATGGTCAAGATACAAAGCGCCGGCATGCTCAATGCCCCATCTGTTTTGACGCGCGGGACACCAATAAATTCGTCAGTCCCTTAGCCGTCGTTCTGTAGGTTAAGGCCTACAGAACGTTAAATTCGCCGGCTTCCCATAGGGAGCCTTATCTCATGCTAAGTCGATGATTTTATTGGGGGAAATGTTTCGGTGCCTCATTGGTAAACTTGCCAAGTGCCCATGCTAGGATTATTTAACACATCGATTCTAAGGCGAAGGCTGGTCTTGCGCCGGCCTTTTGGGAGAAACCATGACACCTGAACTACTGAATCAGAACGACGAACAGTTGATTGAGCGCGTCAAGGCCGGCGACACCGATGCGTACGGCTTACTGTTTGAGAAGCACCGCGGCAAATTGTTGCAGATGATTTTGCACATCGTGCATGACCGTGCGGAGGCCGAAGACATCGTGCAGGAAGCCTTCATGAAGGCTTACCGGGCGATGCACACCTTTCGTGGGGAGTCGGCTTTCTTTACCTGGCTGGCCTGCATCGGCGTGAACACCGCGCGCAACCTGCTGGGCGCGCGCAAGCGGCGCCAGCATTCCGAAGTGACGCCATCGGCCACCACCGACTATGACGACAATGGCATCGACGAACGCACCGACACGGTCACGCCGGAAGACATGTGCGCCTGCGGCGAGATGGTGGCCATCGTCGGCGCGGCGTTCGACAACATGAACGCCGAGCAGCGCACCGCGATCTCCCTGCATGAGGAAGATGGCATGAGCTACCAGGAAATTGCCGACGCCATGGGTTCGCCCATCGGCACCGTGCGCAGCCGCATTTCCGATGCGCGCCTGGCGATTGCCAAACGGCTCGAACAGGCGGCCCGGGTCAACCTGCGCCACCTGGCGGCGCATCAGCGGGGGCCGGTGCGGCTGGGTTGATGTGCTTTGATGCTCCTTGTTGTTGCTCGAAGCTGACGCCAGCCTGGCGGCCTTGATGTAGATCATTTCTGTTGGGAAATTGACTCGTATCATTTCCAAGCGAGCTTGACCTTGAGTCAGGCCGCCTAACCGATACGGGAACCCAATGAGCCTGCTAAAACTGACCGTCGCAGCCCGCCTGGCGCTGGGCTTTACCTCTACCCTGGTGCTCTTGCTGGTCGTCGCGCTGGTGAGTGACTTCACCACCCGCCGCACCGGCGCCGCCATCGACGACCTGCTTACCGTAAGGCTGGGCAACGAGCGCATGGTCAGCGAATGGAAGGGACTCACCGCCGCCAACATGACGCGCACCCTGGCCGCCGCCAAAACCAGCGAGCCGGCCATCCAGCAGCTGTTCGAAGTGGCGATCAAGAAGAACTCGCACCGCCTCACCGAGTTGCAGGAATTGCTGGGCCGTCATTTGCAGGATGCCGAATCGAAGCGCCTGTTCGCTGCCGCGCTGGTACAGCGCAAGCAGTACCTGGGCGTGCGCAGCGCCATCTTCAAGCGCAAGGCCGAGGGCGACGCGCAGGGCGCCAGCGCCATGGTGGAAGGGGATTTCGCCCGTGCCGGCGACACCTATGTGGCTTCGATCGAGGCGCTCGACAAGCACCAGAAGGACACGATTGTGCGGATCGGCGGCGCCATCGCCGAACGCAGTGATAACGCCCGCATGTTGATCGGCGGCCTGGCCGCGCTCGCGCTGCTGGCCGCCATCGCGGTCGGCGTGCTGATCTCGCGCTCGCTGCTGGCCCAGCTGGGCGGCGAGCCACGCTACGCCAGCGAAGTGACGGCGCGCATCGCGTCCGGCGACCTGACCGTGGATGTGGCGCGGGCCAAGGGCAGCGGCCCAAGCCTGCTGGGAGGTATCCAGAGCATGCGCGACAGCCTGGCGGCCATCGTGGCCGAGGTGCGCGAAGGCACCGAGAACGTGGTGCGCACTTCAAACGACATCGCCGACGGCGTCAGCGATCTGTCGCGCCGCACCGAACAGCAGGCCAGCGCGCTGGAACAGACCGCCGCGGCCATGGACCAGATGAGCTCCACCGTCAAGCAGAACGGCGACAACGCACGCCAGGTCAACCAGATGGTGCAGGCGGCATCAACGGTTGCCCAGCACGGCGGCCAGCTGGTGGGGCAGGTGGTCAGCACCATGAGCGATATCAACGCCTCGGCCAGGCGCATCGTCGACATCATCGGCGTGATCGACGGGATTGCGTTCCAGACTAATATCCTGGCGCTCAACGCGGCGGTGGAAGCGGCCAGGGCCGGCGAGCAAGGGCGCGGCTTTGCGGTGGTGGCGGCGGAAGTGCGCAACCTGGCGCAGCGCTCGGCTGGTGCCGCAAAAGAGATCAAGCAATTAATTGGCGATTCGGTCGATAAGGTCGATGCCGGCACCAGGCTGGTCGACCAGGCCGGCACCACCATGAGCGAGCTGGTGGTCAGCGTGCACAATGTGTCGGCGATCATGTCCGACATCGCCAGCGCCAGCGCGGAGCAGGAGACCGGGATCAATGAGATCCATCTGGCGATCAGCCAGATGGACAAGGTGACGCAGCAGAATGCGGCGCTGGTGGAACAGGCCGCGGCGGCCTCGGCCTCGCTGCAGGATCAGGCGGGGGCGCTGGCGCGGGCGGTGTCGACGTTTACCCTGGTCGAGCAGAGGGCACCGGTGCGCAAGGGCGAGGCGGAGCGGCTGCGGATTGCGGTGGCTTGAAAGGAAAGATGAGCTCGTCCCCTCCGGCTTAAGCGGCCGATCACCAGATACTCACCCGATCCTTCGGCGCCAGATACATCTTGTCGCCCGGCTTGACTTTGAAGGCCTCATAAAACCCCGGCTGGTTCTTCATCGCGCCGTTCGCCCGGAACACCGCCGGCGAGTGCGGATCGGACTTGACCTGCACGATCTGGGCCGCTTCGCGCATCTTGGTGCGCCACACCTGGCCGAAGCCCATGAAGAAGCGCTGCTCGCCCGTGAAGCCATCGATCACCGGCGCTTTCTTGCCTTTAAGCGACAGCTGGTAGGCCTTGTACGCGATCGCCAGCCCTGAATTGTCGGCAATGTTTTCGCCCAGGGTCAGCTCGCCATTGATGTTGTAGCCAGGCAGCGGGCTGTAGGCCGCATATTGCTTGACCAGCATCTTGGTGCGTTTGGCGAAATTCTTGTGGTCGGCGCGGGTCCACCAGTCGCGCAAGTTGCCGTCGCCATCGTACTGCGCGCCCTGGTCGTCGAAGCCGTGGCTGATCTCGTGGCCGATCACCGCGCCGATGGCGCCGTAATTGACCGCATCGTCGGCATTGGCATCGAAAAACGGCGGCTGCAGGATCGCGGCCGGGAACACGATCTCGTTCATTTCCGGGTTGTAGTAGGCGTTGACGGTCTGCGGCGTCATCCCCCATTCCTCGCGGTCGATCGGTTTGCCCAGCTTGTTCAACTCGCGATTGGACTCCAGCTGGCGCGAACGCATGATATTGCCCACCAGGTCATCGGCGGCGACCGCCAGGCCGGAATAATCCTTCCACTTGTTCGGGTAGCCGATCTTGGGCGTAAACTTGGCCAGCTTGGCCTGCGCCTGCTTCTTGGTGGCCGGGCTCATCCAGTCGATCTTGTCGATGCTGTCCTTGTAGGCCAGCATCAGGTTCTTGACCAGGATTTCCATGCGGGCCTTGCGCTCGGCCGGAAAATTGTCGGCCACATAGAGCTGGCCGATGGCCTCGCCCAGCGCGCTTTCCACCGCGCCCACGCCACGCTTCCAGCGCGGCCGCATTTCGGTCACGCCGGTCAGGGTGGTGCCGTAGAAGCCGAACTTCTGGTCCACAAAGGCCTTCGACAGGAAGCTCGAATAATCGCTGATCACATGCCACTGCAGGTAAGCCTTGAGTGTGTCGAGCGGGGTCTTGGCGGAAAGCTGAGCATACGCCTTCAGGTAGCTCGGCTGGCTGACGATCACGTAGCCGACCTTGCCGCTGATGCCGACGCTGTCCAGGTAATTCTTCCAGTCGTGGCCAGGCGCCATCGCCGCCAGCTTGCCGATGGCTACCTTGTTGTAGGCCCGCACCGGGTCGCGCAGCTCCACATTGGTCCACTGGATGCGCGCCAGCTCGGTCTCGAAAGCCACGATCGCCTTGGCATTGGCGGCGGCGTCCTTGTCGCCGGCCAGCAGCAGGGTGCGCTCGATGTGGGCGCCGTACTTGGCCAGGGTGTCGGCCAGCTTGGCATCCTCGGGCTTGAGGTAATAGTCGCGGTCGGGCAGGCCCAGGCCGCCCTGGCTGATGTCGGCCACGTACTTGGTCGAGTCCTTGGCATCCTGGTGAATCGAGAAATCGTAGGGCAGGGCCACGCCCAGGGTGCCCAGGTGGGCGAACAGGGCCGGCAGCTCGCTCTTGTTCTGGATGCCGGCGATTTTCGCCAGGGTCGGATTCAATGGGCTCATGCCGAGGCGTTCGAGCCGGGCCTCGTCCATGAAGCTGGCGTAGAAGCCGCCGATCTTTTGCTGGTTCGAGCCGGCCGCCTTGTTCGGGTCCTTGGCCGCGCCTTCGATGATCTTGAGCAGGATCGGCTGGGTGTCGTCGTGCAGTTTGTAAAAGGCGCCCCAGCTCGGTTTGTCGGCTGGAATCTCGGTGCTCTTCATCCAGTTGCCGTTCAGGTAATTGTAAAAATCATCCTGAACGCGCACCTGGGTGTCGATGTGCTCCTTGGCGATGCCCGAGGAAAGCGCCGCCGGGCTTGGCTGCTGCTGCGCGGCGGCCTGGCTCAGGGTGGCGATCAGGCTGAGTGCCACTGCACTCAATAGTGTTCTTTTCACGCGAATCATCTCCGTCATGGTGGACTGGTGGGTGGGCGGGCTTGTGGCCCGGCCTGTACTCTAGCATGGGCCTCGCTGCATTGGGTTGAACGCATGGCCGCGATCGCAGTCTAAAGGGCTTCGGCCATATTGCGACGACCATGACGCTCTCGGAATATATTCTGCAAAACCTCGACTGCATCCTGGACGAATGGGAGCGCTTTGCGTTCAACATTCCTTCGGCACAGGGCTTCGATCCGCCCGCCCTGCGCGACCACGCGCGCGGTATCCTGGAAACCATTGCCGAAGATATGAAACAGCCTCAGTCCGCGCTGGAGCAGGCGGCCAAGGGACGCGGCCTGGCGCCGCCGCCGCCCAGCCAGACCAGCGCGCAAATGCACGGCGTGGCCCGGGTGGCCGAGGGTTTCAGCGTCAGCGAGGCCATGTCGGAATACCGCGCCTTGCGCGCCTGCGTGCTGCGGCTGTGGCAAGCGCATGTGGGACGCGGCGAGCCGCCCCTCGAAGACCTGATGCGCTTTAACGAAGGCATCGACCAGGCGCTGACCGAGTCGCTGGCCCGCTACACCGAGATCAAGGACAACCAGGCAATCCTGTTCGATGCGCTGCTGTCGAGTTCACCGGACCTGAACTACATCGTCGATACCGACGGCCACCTGGTCTACGCCAACAAGGCCTTCGCCCAGACCTTCCACCTGCAGCCGGGAAACCTGACCGGCAAGAGCATTTTTTCCCTGCTCGCGCCATTCGCGCCCGACCTGGAACGCAAGGCCCGCAATGTGATCAGAGTCAATGCCACCTATCTGGGCGAATTGCGCCTGGGGCCGGGCCGCGATAGCGGCAGCATGGTGTTCGAATACCTGCTCATCCCCGTCATCGGCCCGGACGGAAAGTGCGTGGCGCTGGCCGGGACCGCGCGCGATGTGACCGAACGCCAGGCCGCCGAGGAGAACGCGCGCCGCAACGCCAATTTCGATCAGTTGACCGACCTGCCTAACCGCAGCCTGTTCCGCGAGCGGCTCGACCACGAGCTCAAGCACGCGCAACGCACCGGGCGCACGCTGGCGCTGCTGTATATCGATCTGGACGCCTTTAAAGCGATCAACGATACGCTCGGCCATGCCTCCGGCGACCAGTTGCTGCAGCAGGTCGCCGGGCGCATCAGTCATTGCGTGCGCGAGACCGATACCGTGGCGCGCCTGGGCGGCGATGAATTCACCGTCATCGTCACCGACGTGCGCGTGCCGGAAGCGGTGCCCAAGCTGACCGCCAAGCTGATCTCCGAGCTGGCCCGGCCGTTTGCGCTGAGCACGGCGGAGGTGTCGATTTCGGCCAGCATCGGCATCAGCCGCTATCCGCACGATGCGCACTCGGCCGAGGAACTGGTGCGCAATGCCGACAGCGCCATGTACGTTGCCAAGAACGCCGGGCGCAACCGCTTCCACTTCTTCGACGAGCAGTCCGCAAGCTGATTCAGGCGTCGGTGGTTTCCAGCACCGGCGCCAGCACGGCGCTGGGCACGCCGGCGCGCGGGTGCCTGAACTGCTCGGCGAGGAAGGCGGCAATGCGGCTCTGGGTCGCTTCCAGGTAGGGAATGGTCAGGTGGTCGGTGCCGGGCACGATTTCGTCCTTGTGCAGCTTGCCGAGTTTTTCCACCAGCAGATCGGTGTGCGAGTGCGGCACAATATCGTCGAGCTCCGCGCGCAGTACATACGTGGGCGCGGTCAGCCGGGGCGCATACTTGACCGATTCAAAGCGGTGGCGCAGCACATACTCGATCGGCATGGCGCGAAAACGCCGCTTGGCGATCGCCAGGATCGAGTCGTACGGGGTGATCAGCACCAGCGAATGGACCGGGCGGTCCAGCGCCACCTGCACCGCCACCCCGGAACCGAGGCTGCGGCCGACCACGGCAATGCGCTTCGGATCGACGTGGTGGCGTTCGGCCATCCAGTCGAACAGCAGGCGGCCGTCCTCGACCATGTGCTGCTCGGCCGGGTCGCCCTGCGAGTTGCCGTAGCCACGGTAATTCACCGCCAGCACCGCCATGCCTGGGAACAGCTTGCCGGCATCGCGCACTACCCACGAGACTTCTTCGGAACGCCCGCCGAAGTACACCACGGCCGGGTGCGGGCCGACCACCTGCGGGGTCATCAGCCAGCCCGACAGCTTGATGCCGTCCTTGGTACGCAGCACGATTGCGCGGGTACGGTGGCCGCTGCTGCGCGGATTGGCCACTTCGCGTTTGATGGTGGGATTGAACACCAGGCGGCGCTGGCTGGCGGCAATCGCCGCGGTCAAGCCCACCCACAGGAAGCTCAGCGCTCCCGCCACCCCGGCGACTTTTCGAGAATTGTTCATAAGCACCAGTCTAACCGCTTCGGCTAAGCCGGGGTTTGCTGTTGGGCTAGCGTGCGCACCGCGCAGGTCAACTCATCCGTATGCGTGGCGCGCGCACAACGCCGGCCCACGGGCACGCGCGTTGTCCCTGGGATTTTTACTGTGGTAATCTTCGGAGACACCACGAGCTGCACATCATGAAAAAATTCGCCCTCACTGCCGAACGGATCGCCGGGCTGGCGATTGGCCTGCTTGGCTTGATGGTCGCCATCCGCTGGATCTTCCAGAGCAAGACCATCGGGATGCTGATTCCCGGGTCGGCGCAGATGGGTATTGTGAGCCCGATACTGTTCATGTTGGCGGGCTTTTGCTGCTGCTTCGCCCTGCGCCGCTCGCCGCCGTGGCTTGAATTTGCCTGGCGTGGGTGCGCGCTGCTGCTGCTGGTGATGCCGGCGCTGGTGCTGGTCCAGCATCTCTTCGGCGTCAGCCTGGGCATCGATTTTGTACGGATGCCGACCGCGCCCACCGCCGCCACCCCGCACCCGGGCCGCATGGCGCCCAACACCTCGCTCGGCTTCCTGCTGGCCGGCTGCGCTTTCCTTCTGATCCGCAGGCCGCGCCGCGCGGCGCTGCATGAGCGCATCCTCGCCGCCTGCGCGATCGGCGTAACCGGCATCGGGGCCATGGCGCTGCTGGGCCACTTCCTCAAGCTTGAAGGCATGTACCGCGTTGCCGCGTTCAACATGATGGTGCCGCCCACCGCGGTCGGCATGAGCATCCTGGGCATGGGCTTGTGGGGATTGCGCGGCAGCTTGCGCGAGCATGGGCGTGACGAACAGGTCGACTACAATGCCCGCATCACCTGGCGCGCGCTCGGCGTGGTGGCGCTGGTGGCGGTATCGGCCGGCGCGGCCGGCATTGCCGCCATGCGCGACAGCTACGAGCAATCGATCGCCGACAATACCCTCCTGACCGCATCCACCAGCGCCGCCGCGCTCGGCAATTCGCTCGACACCAGCCTGTGGTTCTCGCGCAACCTGGCTACCCGCAGCGCGGTGCGCGAAGGGCTGCTCGAACTCGAGCGCAACCCCGCCAGCGAGGCGGTGCGTGCGCGCCTGGCAGCCATCGGCGCCAACTTCGCCGACGCCGGCATCAGCGGCGTCGACTTCTATGATGTGGAAGGCCGGCTGGTGGCCGCCAGCGGGCAGCTGCGCCACCTGGAGGCGCCGGTGCGCCATCCGCTGGCCGGCGGCGGCCAGTCCGCGGAGCTGGTGTGGAACGGCGCTTATATGCTCTATACGGAGAACGACGTGGTTGAGGGGGGGCGGGTGATCGGCCGTATCCGCGCCGAGCAGCGCCTGCCGATCTTCGACCAGCTGCTCAAGGAGATCCGCGCGCGCAGCGACTCGGCCGACGTGCTGCTGTGCAGCCTGGACCAGCTGGATGCCTACTGCGCCCCCAGCCGCTTTTATCCGGCGCCCTTCCGCATCCCCATGTACCGGCCCGACGGCCGCGTCAACCTGCCGATCAACATGGCTTTGCTCGGGCGTTCCGGCGTGCTGGTGACCCCGGACCTGCGCGGCATTCCGGTGTTCGCCGGCTATACACCGATCAAGGATTACGGCCTTGGGGTGGTCATCAAGAGCAATGTCGACACCTTGTACTCGCCGCTGCGCGAACGCACCAACGCACTGGTGATTGCGCTGGTGCTGCTGGTGGTCCTGGGCGCCTCGGCGTTGCTGATCCAGGTGCGCCCTCTCTTGAGCCAGCTGGTGGCCGAGCAGCGCCGCACCCGCATCATCCTGGACAACTCCAACGACGCCTTCATCGCGCTCGGTGTGGATGGCCTGGTCACCGACTGGAACGGCGCGGCCGAGCGCACCTTTGGGTGGAGTGCCGTCGAGGCCATCGGGCGCGACCTGGCCGGACTGATCATCCCACCGGGGCAGCGCGAAGCGCATATCGCCGGCTTCAAGCGCTTTACCGTCAGCGGCACCGGGCCGGTGATCAACCAGCGCCTCGAAGTGACGGCGTTGCACCGCGACGGCCGCCAGATCCCGATTGAACTGTCGATCGCCGGCTACCACAACGGCAACGGCTTCGTGGCCAACGCCTTTGTGCGCGACATTACGGAGCGCCATCGGCTGGCCGCCGAGATCGACGCCCGCGCCACCGAACTGGGGCTCGAGCGCGACCGCGCCCAGGCCGCCAACCGCGCCAAGGGCGAGTTCGTGGCCAACATGAGCCATGAACTGCGCACGCCGATGAACGCGGTGCTGGGCATGACCTACCTGCTGGCGCGCACCGGCTTGAATCCCGAGCAGAAGAAGTACCTCGACATGATCAGGAGCTCGGGCCAGTCGCTGCTGGGGATCATGAACGACATCCTCGACTTTTCCAAGGTCGAGGCGGGGCGCATGCAGCTGAGCGAAAGCGTGTTCCACCTTTCCGACGTGCTGGGCGCGGTGGCCACCATCATGAGCGTGAATGCCGGCGACAAGGACCTGGAACTGGCGATCGGCGTGGAGCCAAGCCTGCCCCAGCTGCTGGTGGGCGACGCGCTGCGCCTGCAGCAGGTGCTGATCAACCTGGTCGGCAACGCCATCAAATTCACCGAGCACGGAGAAGTGGCGGTGACGGTCGAAGCGGCACTGCCGCTGGCCCCTGGCGCGCGCGAAGTGACGATCCAGATCACCGTGCGCGACACCGGCATCGGCATCGGCAGGCAGGACCAGGAACGCCTGTTCGCACCATTTACCCAGGGCGACTCCTCGACCACCCGGCGCTTCGGCGGCACCGGCCTCGGCCTGACCATCTCCAAGCATTTGACGGAACTGATGAAAGGCTCGATCACCCTGGACAGCGAAGAAGGCAAGGGCAGCACCTTCCGCATCCGGCTGCCGCTGGGAATCGCCGAGGAACAGCTTGACGAGCGCCGCAACGCCGGCGCGATGGGCGGGCTGCGCATCCTGGTGGCCGACGACAATCCGACCAGCCGCGCCTGCCTGGCCGATACCATCGCCTGCTGGAAGTGGCAGGCCGACTGCGCGCAATCGGGGCAGGAAGCGGTCGAAATGGCGGTCGCCGCGGCCAACGGCGGGCAGGCCTACGACGCCGTGCTGCTGGACTGGCAGATGCCGGGCATGGACGGCATGTCCACCGCGCGCGCCTTGCGGCGCCTGCCGCCGGAGGGCAAGCAGCCCCTGATCATGATGGTCAACGCCTACGGGCGCGGCAAACTGGTCGATGCGCCCGAAGCCCCGCTGGTCGACGCCTTCCTCAGCAAGCCGGTGACCGGATCGAGCCTGTTCGACGCCCTGCATGAAGTGCTGGTCCAGCATCAGCGCGGCGGCGCGCGCCTGGTCTACACGGCCGCGTCCGCGCCGGTGCGCCGGCTCGACGGCGTGCGCCTGCTGCTGGCCGAGGACAATGAACTCAACCAGGCGGTTGCGCGCGGCATCCTCGAACAGGTCGGCGCGCGGGTCGACATCCTGGAAAACGGCGAACTGGCGCTGGCGCGCCTGGCGGCGGCACCGGGCGGCTACGATATGGTGCTGATGGATATCCAGATGCCGGTCATGGACGGCTTCGAAGCGACCCGGCGCATCCGTGCTTCGCTCGGCCTCAAGCTGCCCATCATTGCCATGACGGCCGGGGTGACCGAGCGCGAACGGGCCGCCTGCCAGGAATGCGGCATGGACGGCCTGATCGCCAAGCCGGTGGAGGTGGACGATATGCTGGCCACCATCGTGCGCCATCTGCCCGCCGGTATCCGCGCCGCGGTGCAGGTCGAAGAGGCGCCCGCTCAGCCGCTTCAGCCTGGGCTGCCGCCCGGCCAGGGCGAACTGGCCATGCTGCCGGTGCTGCGCCTTGAACCGCTGGTCAATATCGCGCGCGGCAATCCGGCCCACCTGGCGGCGATTGCCAAACTGGTGCGGCGCATGATCGCCGACGGCGCCAGCCAGTTCGCCAGTGCGCGCGAGCTGATCGCCGCCGGCGCCGCGCTGGAGGCGGCCAAGGTGCTGCATACGCTGCGCGGCGGCGTCGGCAGCGTGGGCGCCAAGCGGCTGGCGGCGGCCCTGCTGATGC
Source organism: uncultured Oxalobacteraceae bacterium (assembly GCA_946479255.1). Next base: position 19,679 of record CAMLFK010000020.1, on the reverse strand, counting down.
TCGAACAAAGCCTCAAGCAGGACGACATGCAAAGTTCGGGCGCGCCGGCCAATATCGAAGGCCTGCTGGCCCAGGCCGGCCGCGAGCTCGACACCGCGCTGGGCGAAGCGCGCGCCTGGCTGGAACTGAACGCGGCCTCGACCGAGGCGCCGCCTTTGTGAGCGCCGGCCCTCAGCACTGCGCCAGCCAGCGCAGGATGCGATCTGCTTCGGCGCCGACGTCGGCGGCCGGCGCCGGGTGGCTGGCCGCCTTCACGGTGGCGCAAGCGGCGCGGGTGGCATAGTCGTGCAGCGCGGCCAGCTCGGCGCAGCTGACGCGCGCCGGCTGGCCGCGGGCAGCCACTGCGCGCAACAGTTCGCCCATGGCGGCGGCGTCGCCCGGCTGGCGTGCCGGTGCCGCCAGGTCAAGGTCCAGCGCCCACAATGCCAGCACGGTGCGCACGGCGTCGGGCAAATGGAGCTGGAGTTCAACGTCAATGTGATCGATCTTCATACGCACCTCGCGCAGGGGCTACTTCATCTGAATAAATAGCGGAAAATCCATCTGGCACGGCACGCCCTTGCAGACCGCCGGCTTGTAGCGTTCAAGCAGCAGCACCTGGGCCAGGAACTCGCCCACTTTGACTTGGTCGGCCTCCAGCACGCGCGCCGTCTGGGCCACACCCTCGCGGTCGATCGTGGCGACCACGCGCACGGTGCCGTTTTTACAGCGGTGCGCGCATAGCTTCACCACCGCGCCGATGATGGTGCCCAGCCCCTCGGCGGGAAAGGGCGGCTCGTCGCCGCTTGTCATGGCTTCGTAGTAGGATTTGATGATGCCCTGTTCGTCCGGCGGCAGGTCGGCCCAGCGGCGGTTCAAGGCGACCGCGTAGGTACCGAGTTTTGCGGGCAGGTGGGAGCCGGTTTCGGGCGGACCGGTGATGGCATAGCGGGGTGGCGGCAAAGGGTTCGCCGCGGCAGCCGCCAGGGGCGCGGCTGCGATCGCGGCAATCAGTATGCGCAACAGGTGCAAGGCGGTCTCCTTGGAGTGATGGACAGGGGAGGGGCAAGGGTAAGACTTCCGGCCCAGCCGCATGTTCCCACATCAGCGCAGAGCTTTGTGATCGCTCAATCAGGGCTTTGGCAATCAGGCCGTTTGTCATTGCCGCGCCGACTAAATGGGCATCGTGTTTCAATCCCTGCTTCGCTGAGGCTGTCCAAGCTGCCCAGCCACCGCCACGAGGACATTGAGCATGAGCGTCAGGAACCTGCGGCAGCTGTTTGCGCCCCGATCGGTGGCCATCATCGGGGCATCCGAGCGTGCGCACAGCGTGGGGACGACGGTCCTGCGCAACATCGTCGCCGGCGGCTTTGCCGGCCCGGTGTACCCGGTCAATCCCAAGTACCGCGAGCTGGCCGGCCTGGCCACTTATTCCACGATCGACGCGCTGCCGGAAGCACCCGAGCTGGCCGTCATCTGCACGCCGGCGGCCACCGTGCCGGCGCTGGTGCGCCAGCTGGGCGAACGCGGCACCCGCGCGGCGGTGATCCTGACGGCGGGCCTGAACAGCATCCGCGACGTCCAGGGCCGCACCCTGCGCCAGGCCGCGCTCGACGCGGCCCGCCCTTACGTGCTGCGCCTCCTGGGCCCCAACTGCGTCGGGCTGCTGGTGCCGGGCCACAGCCTGAACGCCAGCTTCGCCCACACCGGCGCGCTGCCCGGCAGGCTCGCCTTCGTGTCGCAGTCGGGCGCGCTGGTGACCGGGGTGCTGGACTGGGCCAAGGCGCGCGGCATCGGCTTTTCCAAGTTCATTTCGCTGGGCGACAGCGCCGACATCGATTTTGGCGACCTGCTCGACTACCTGGCCAGCGACCCGGCCACCAGTGCCATCCTGATGTATATGGAAGACGTGCGCCATGCGCGCAAGTTCATGTCGGCCGCGCGCGCCGCGGCCCGCACCAAGCCGACCCTGGTGCTCAAGGCCGGGCGCATGGCCGAGGGTGCGCGCGCAGCCGCCTCGCATACCGGCGCGCTGGCCGGTGCCGATGAGGTCTACGACGCCGCCATCCGCCGCGCCGGCATGCTGCGCGTGCACGGCACCGAGGACCTGTTCGCGGCGGTCGAAACGCTGGCCCATGCGCGCGCGCTGTTCGGCGAGCGCCTGATGATCCTGACCAATGGCGGCGGGCCGGGCGTGATGGCCACCGATGCCGCCGTGGCCGGCGGCGGGCGCCTGGCCGTCCTGTCTGACCAGACCCTGCGCCGCCTGGACCAGATCCTCCCGCCCACCTGGTCGCGCGCCAACCCGGTCGACATCATCGGCGACGCGCCGGCCGAACGCTATGTGCGCGCGCTGGAGGTCCTGCTGGAAGACCCGCAGTGCGACGCGGTGTTGCTGATTCACGCGCCCACCGCCATCGTGCCCAGCGACGAAATCGCCCGCGCGCTGGCACCGCTCGCCCACGGCAGTTCGCGCAACATCCTCTCGTGCTGGCTGGGCGGAGCCGCCGTGGCCGAAGCGCGCCGCATCTTCTCCGAGTCCGGCCTGCCGACCTTCGGCACGCCCGAGGAAGCGGTCAGCGCCTATCTGCAGATCGTCCAGTACAAGCGCAACCAGGACCTGCTGATGCAGGTGCCGCCGGCCGACTGCGGCAATGGCCAGGCCGACCGTCCTGGTGCGCGCGCCATCGTCACCGCGGCGCTATCGAGCGGGCGCACCATCCTGTCCGAGCCCGAAACCAAGGGCGTGCTGGCGGCCTACGGCCTGTCCGTGGTGCAGACCCGCATCGCCCGCGATGTGGACGAAGCGGTGCATGGCGCCGGCCAGATCGGCTTTCCGGTCGCCCTCAAGATTCTCTCGCCCGACATTACCCATAAAACCGATGTGGGCGGCGTGGCGCTCGACCTCGACAGCATTGCCGCGGTGCGCGCAGCCGCCGGGAGCATGCTGCGGCGGGTGGCCGAGCTTCATCCCGAAGCCCGCATCGAAGGCTTTTCGGTGCAGCAGATGGCGCGCCGGCCCGATGCCCACGAACTGATCGTCGGGGTGGCCACCGACCCGGTGTTCGGCCCGGTGATCCTGTTCGGCCAGGGCGGCATCGCGGTCGAGGTCATGGCCGACCATGCGGTGGCGCTGCCGCCCCTGAACGTGGTGCTGGCGCGCGACCTGATCTCGCGCACGCGCGTGGCCCGGCTCCTGGCCGGCTACCGCAACCGCGCGCCGGCCAATATTGACGCCATCGTCCACGCGCTGATGCAGGTGTCGCAGCTGGTGGCCGACCTGCCCGAACTGGCCGAACTCGATATCAACCCGCTGCTGGCCGACGGCAGCGGCGCGCTCGTGCTGGACGCGCGCATGCGGGTGGCGCTGGCCGACCGTTCCGCCAGTTCGCTCGACCGCCTGGCGATTCGGCCCTATCCGCGCGAACTGGAAGAGCAGGTGATGTGGCACGGCCAGCCCTTGACGGTGCGCCCGATCCGCCCCGAGGACGGGCCGGCGCATGTGGCCTTCTTCGAAGCGCTCAGCCTTGAGGACGTGCGCTACCGGATGTTCGTACGGGTACGCGAGCTCAATGCCTCGCAGCTGGCGCGCTTCACCCAGATCGATTACGACCGCGAGATGGCGCTGATCGCAACGCGCCCCGCTGGGAATGGCCTGCACGAAACGCTGGCGGTGGGCCGTATCGTGGCCGACCCGGACAATGTGTCGGCCGAATTCGCGGTGACGGTACGTTCGGACCTCAAAGGGCAGGGGCTGGGCACCATGCTGCTGCAGCGCCTGATCGAGTATTGCCGGGCAAGGGGCACGCGCGAGATCGTCGGCGAAGCGCTGCCGCAGAACACCCGCATCGTCAAGCTGGCGCGCAAGCTTGGCTTCGAAATTACGCCGGCGGCCCGTGACGAGACGACGCACATGCGCCTGCTCTTGCAGTAATGCGCCCCGGTGCGCGCGCCGATACATCGATGCCGCACGAAAGACCGCCTTCCCTGGACTGGCTGATGAGAGTCGCCACTCCAGGCAATCCTGTCCAGGACTGACACCAGCGTACCTCGGTCGTCCGCACTTCGTCGACGCGAGCGTCTCAAGCGAAGCCGACTGTTCGGCCAAGCGCACTCAAGCAACGCCTTCCCTTCCCGATCCGACTTCTTCGGCAAAAACGCAACGAATCGTCGCATCACGCCACCGCAGCCAACCCTGGGGTCACTGCCCACATTGATATACGAGCTCGTCAGTACAAATAACTCGATTATCGGCAAAAGCTTCACCGGGTAGGAGCTGAAATATTGGCGTTCCCGCTGAGTTTGTATATCAATGTGGGCATTGACCCCGGGGAGAAGGCCGCTGTGGCCGATCTGAATACGGCTTATCGCAAGCCCGATTATAGGAAGGGGATTAACGGGTGTGGGAGCGATAAGCAGGGCCCCGCTGCCGGCGAATAAGTTGATGGCGGCGCATATTTGGCGTTTTGCGGATCAGCTCGTATAACAATGTGGGCACAGACCCCAGGGTTGACGGGGGGATGCGGCAATTGTTGCGTTTTAGCGCGGCTTGGCGAAGCGCACGTCGACCTGCGAGACCGGGGCCTCGGCCAGCGCGCGCTTGGCGTGCTTGTCTTTCTTGGGCTTCTTCGGCTTCTTGACGACCTCACCGGCACTGTTGGTCGCCGGTACCCGGTGCTCCGGCTCGAAACCAGCTTCTTCAAGCCGTTCGATGCTCTGGCGGGTCAGCACTTCGATCGCGGCCAAGAGGCCCACTTCGTCGGCAGCGACCAGCGATACCGCTTCGCCGGAGGCGCCGGCGCGCCCGGTGCGGCCAGTGCGGTGGACGTAGTCTTCGGCGACGATCGGCAGGTCGAAGTTGACCACTTGCGGCAGGTCGTCGATGTCGAGCCCGCGCGCGGCAACGTCGGTCGCCACCAGGATGCCGACCTGGCCGGCCTTGAAGCGCTCAAGCGCACGCAGGCGCGCCGGCTGGGGCTTGTCGCCGTGAATCGCGTCGGCGGCGATGCCGTTGGCGGCGAGCGTGTCGACCAGTTCGTCTACACCGCGCCTGGTCTTGACGAACACCAGCACCTGGCGCCAACTCTTCTTGCGCAGCAGGTGCAGAAACAATTCGCTCTTGCGTTTCTTGTCGACCGGGACCATCCATTGGCGGATCCGCTTGACGGTGCTGTTGCGCGGGCTGACTTCAATACTGACAGGGTCCTTGAGCAGCCCGGCGGCAAGCGCGCGGATCTGGTCGGAGAAGGTGGCGGAAAACAGCAGCGTCTGGCGCTGGGCGGGCAGGGCGGCGAACACCGCGTCAAGCTCGCGTGAAAATCCGAGGTCGAGCATGCGGTCGGCTTCGTCCAGCACGAGGGTGTGCAACTGCTTGAACGTGACGGCGTTCTGGCGGTGCAGGTCGAGCAGGCGGCCGGGCGTGGCCACCAGCAGGTCGAGGCCTTTGCGCAGCTTCATCATTTGCGGGTTGATGCTGACGCCGCCGTAGGCCACCGCAGTGCGCAGCGGCAAGTTGCCGCCGTAGGCCTGGACGCTGGCATGGACCTGCTCGGCCAGTTCGCGCGTCGGTACCAGGATCAGCGCGCGCACGCTGTTGCTGGCCACTTGCGGTCCTTCCATGGTCAGCCGCTGCAGCAGGGGCAGGGCGAAGCCGGCGGTCTTGCCGGTGCCGGTCTGGGCGGCGGCCATGATGTCGCGCTTGGCCAGGATGAGGGGAATCGCCTGGGCCTGCACTGGGGTGGGGGTGGCGTAGCCGAGCGCTTCAAGCGTGCGCACGAGCGGGTCGATCAGACCGAGGGAAGCAAACGACATGGACAAGGACCTGCAAGCAATAGAAGGCAACAGTTTACCCTGTCCGGCGCGGACCAGCGCAATTGCCGGGCGATTCTCCTGTCAGCGTGCGGCGCTCAGCGCAGTGCTCAGCGCAGTGCTCAGGATCACGGTCGGCTTCAAGGGCTCGTGCTTGTCGCCGCAGCCAGCCACCAGCAACAGCAGGCAGGCGCCGACCAGCAATAGCAACCCATGATGGGTCCGTTTCATGGCGTTCCCCTTAAAAACATCATCATAGTCACGGCGGAGGCCTGGTGGCGCCGGATTGCCCGATATAAAGTGCCTGATACATATGTAACTGGTGTAACTGTGTGTGCTGGCGTACAGAGTTTTTGATTGCCTCTGCTAAACTATTTTTATCGTTTCGCTTGTTCGGGAACGTCATTCACAATAAGAGGCTCATCATGAAAAGCTTGATTTTCGCCGTACTGCTCGGCGCCACCGGCGCCAGCGTCGCCCAGACCAGTGTCCATCTCGAGATCGGCCAGCCCGGTTTCTACGGCGCGATCGATATCGGCGATACCCGTCCGCGCCTTGTCTACGAGCGCCCGATCATCATCGAACGCCACGAACACTATGCGCCACGCCCGGTCTACCTGCGCGTGCCGCCGGGGCACCGCAAGAATTGGCGCAAGCATTGCCACCGCTACGATGCCTGCGGGCGCCAGGTGCTTTTCGTGCGCGATGACTGGTACCAGAACACCTATGCACCGCGCTATCGCGAACAGCATGGCTATGCCCAGCCGCGCGTGGTGGAGCGCCGGGTGGTCGAGCGGGTGGTCGAACGCCACTATGTCAGCGACCACGGCGGTGGCGGCAAGCACAAGGACAAGCACGATAAACATGACAAGCACGGCGGCGGCCACGGCCACGGCCACGGCCACGGCAAGGATTGATCATTTCGCATTCAGTGGCAGCAAGTTCCGCCACTGCATAGTAGACTACGAGCTAACTCAACAGACGGGAGTGGCTCTTGCGAAGTAATATCGTCATTGTCGGTGGTGGAGCTGGCGGCCTGGAGCTGGCCAGCAAACTGGGCCGCAAGCTGGGCCGGGCAAACGTGATGCTGGTCGATAGCCGCCAGTCGCACATCTGGAAGCCCTCGCTGCATGAAGTGGCGGCGGGCACGCTGGACATCCATCAGGAGGGTTTGTCCTACCAGATGCTGGCGCACGATAATAACTTCACCTATGTCTACGGCGCCTTGTGCGCGCTGGACGCGGCCAGCCGCCGCATCACGGTGGCGCCGGTGCAGACCGAACAGGGCGAGCAGCTGCTGCCGGAACGGACCATCGGGTTCACCCACCTGGTCATCGCAGTGGGCAGTACTAGCAATTACTTCGGCGTGCCGGGCGCGCGCGAACATACCATTTCACTCAACGCCACCGAAGACGCCGAGCGCTTCCGCCTGCAGTTGTTAAAGCTGCTGGTGCATGCCGAGACGCGCAAACCGGCCGATCCTTCGGCCGGCGTCGATATCGTCATCATCGGCGGCGGCGCCACCGGCGTCGAACTGGCGGCCGAGCTGCGCGAGGCCAGCGGGGTCTACGCCAGCTATGGTTTCGAGCACCTGCAGCCGCAACGCGATGTACGCATCACCTTGCTGGAGGGCGCGCCGCGCATCCTGGCGCCGCTCGAAGAGCGGGTCTCGGCCGCTGCCCATAAGCTGCTCGAACAGCGCTATATCGCGGTGCAAACCAACTGCCGCGTCACCGGAATCGGCCCCGGCCAGGTCACCGACAATGAGGGCAAGGTGTATCCGGCCGACCTGTGCGTGTGGGCGGCCGGCATCCGCGCGCCCGAGTTCCTGGGCCAGATGGGCCTGCCGGTGAACAAGGGTGGGCAGATCCAGGTGGAAGGCAGCTTGCAGGTGCGCGGCATGCCGTTCATCTACGCGCTGGGCGATTGCGCGGCGTTTGTCGACCCGGAGGGCAAGCAGGTGCCGCCGCGCGCGCAGGCGGCGCACCAGCAGGCCGATTACCTGGCTGACCGCCTGCTGAAACTCGCCAGGGGCAAGCCGCCATCCGACAAGCCCTATGAATACCGCGACTACGGTTCGCTGGTGTCCTTCGGGCATACCACGACGGTGGGCAGCTTGATGGGTTCGCTCAAGGGCTTGAGCTGGTTTGTCGAGGGAACTTTCGCACGGATGATGTACGTGAGCCTGCACCTGATGCACCATGCGGCGGTGATGGGCGCCTTGCGCACCGGCGTGCTGGGCCTGGCCCGCTTCCTGATCAAGCGCAGTAAGCCATTGGTGAAGCTGCACTGACCTTACACAGGGGCGGTCTTGGGCAGGGTGACGCGCAGCAGCGTACCTTGCTGGCCGGCCGGCGCCAGGGTCAGTTCGCCGCCCAGGTGCCGGGCGCGCGCGCGCACCAGGCGCAGGCCGTGGCAGTCGAGACTGGTGAAGTCGTAGCCGCCGGGGCCGACGCCGTTGTCGCGCACGCTCAGCATGATGGCCTCGTCATTGTCATCCAGCACCACGTCGATGTCGGTGGCCTGGCTGTGCGCCACGACATTGGACAGGCCTTCTTCCACGCAGCGCAGCAGCGCCACGCCTTGCTCGGCGCTGTAGCTGGGGTCTTCGTCCGGCAGGCTGACCCGTGCCTTCTTGCCGTGCTGCTGGTTGAAGTGGGCCACCAGTTCGCTGATGGCCGCCTTGATGCCGAGGAATTCGAGCTTGTCGTTCCACAGCCCGAGCTGCAGGTCGCGGTTGGTGTTAATGATGTTCATCAGCAGATTTTTCATCTGCGCGGCGCGGTCCTGCAGTACCTTTTCCTGCGGCAGGTGCTGGGTCAGCAGCGCCAGGTGCATGGTCAGCGCCGTCATGGTCGAGCCCAGGCTGTCGTGCATCTTGCGGGCCAGCTGGCGCCGGTCGTCGTCCCAGCAGTTGATGACGTGGCCGAGCAGCTCGGCCAGGTCGGCGCTGTGCGGGTCGGCTTGGCGTGGGCGTTGCGGATCAGTTGCCTGGGGGGCCGGTGCATTCATGCTGGGCTCTTCGAAAGTTTCCCAAATCATACAACAGCTTGCTTCCGGCCGTTGTCCGTTTGCGCGTCCAGTACAGAGGGGGCGCGCCGGGTTTATCTGTGGGTTGCCGGGGCGGTCTGCGTGGCGGCGCAGCGGCCGATGGCGTCGAGCAGCAGCTTGATATCGACCGGCTTGACCAGGTGCATGTCGAAGCCGGCTTCGAGCACCCGCCGCTGGTCGTCGGCCAGGCCGTAACCGGTCAGGGCGATCAGCTTGATGTGGCTGGTGTCGTCGTTCTTGCGCAGGCGCCGCGCTACTTCGTAGCCGTCGATGCCGGGCAGGCCGATGTCGACCAGGGCCACGTCGGGCAGGTGGGCGCCGGCCAGCCGCACCCCTTGCACGCCGTCGGCCGCCTGGCGGATCGCATAGCCGTAGGCGCCCAGCATGGTGGCCATCATTTCGCGGCCGTCGTCGTTGTCTTCGATGAGCAATATGGTCGGCTTGTCGGCGTCGACGCGGTCGGCCAGCTGCGGCTCGCCCTGCAGGGCCGGGGCCACGCAGGGCAGGCGGATGGTGAAGGTGCTGCCGCAGTCGGCGCCATCACTGTGCGCGCTGACACTGCCGCCGTGCAGTTCCACCAGGCGGCGCACCAGCGCCAGGCCAATGCCGAGGCCGCCCTGGGAACGGTCGATGGTGATACTGCCCTGCACGAAGACGTCGAACACCTGCGGCAGCAGGTCGGCCGAAATGCCGACGCCGGAATCGCGCACCGTCATGACGATCTCGCCACCTTCTTGGCCGGCCGAAATATCGATGGTGCCGCCGGCTGGCGTGTACTTGAGGGCGTTGTCGATCAGGTTGGTGGCAATCTGTTCCAGCCGGGTGGCGTCGCCGTCGACCCAGCCTGGACGCATGTTCACGTTCAATATATAGCTATTGGTGCGCCCGGTGGCGCGGAAGGTGTCGAGGCAGGAGGACAGCAGCGCCGACACGTCTAGTGGATGGCGCGACAGCAGGATCTTGCCTGACATGGCGCGCGACAGGTCGAGCAGGTCGTCGACGATGCGCGACAAGTGCCGGCTCTGGCGCTGGATGATGGCCTTGGCGCGCCCGATGGTTTCGGGGCCGGCCGCGGGCAGGCCGATCAGTGCGGCGGCGCTGCTGATGGCCGACAGCGGATTGCGCAGTTCGTGGCCCAGCATGGCCAGGAATTCGTCCTTGGCGTGGCTCTTGCGCTCGGCCGCCTGGCGTTCTTCCATCTCGCGCGTGAGGCGCTTGTTGGTGGCGGTCAGTTCGGTCGTGCGCTGGCTCAGCTTATGGGTCTGGCGGCGCAGTTCTTCGTTCTTGGTGGCCAGGGTGACGAAGACCTGCACCTTGGCGCGCAGGATCTGCGGGATCACCGGGGTGAACAGGAAGTCGGCGGCGCCGCGCTGGTAGGCCTTGAGGCGGTCGATTTCATCGGCCAGGAAGGCGGTCACGAAAATGATCGGGATGTCGGCCGACCGGGCGCGCTGGTGGATCGCTTCGGCGGTCTCGAAGCCGTCCATGCCGGGCATATTCACGTCGAGCAGGATCACGGCGAAGTCGTGCAGCAGTACCTGGCGCAGGGCCTCGTGGCCGGACCGCGCCGAGATCACCTCATAGCCGGATTCGTTGGCCCACTGGTCGAGAAGGCTGGTCAGGGCGAGCAGGCTTGCCGCATCGTCATTAACGACCAGGATCTTCGGTTTTTCGTTTTTCGGCACGGCGGTCCAGTGCTGCTTGATAGGTGGTAAATCGACTTCCAGGGTAGCCGACAGGATAGCAGAGGCGGCCTCTGCAAACGGACCTTTACGCGAAGTATTGCTTGCATGTTGTTGCCAACCATCATAGCAACCGGGTGGTAGCGTGTCAAAAAGCAACCGTGCGCAGGGGTAACTGTCTATTCGGTTCGCTGCCGCACATACTTGTGCGGACCCTTATGGGATAGTCAAGCCAGCTTCACTGGGGCGTCAATACCCGGTGCATCGTCCTTCGGGGCGGCAAAATTGAAAGGGATCGCCATGAATATCAACACTATCGTCGACAAGGACTTCGCCGGCAAATCGTTCCGCGACCTGTGCCATGCGCCAATTTCGGCGTTGCACGGCGTGAGCGCCAAGGATGCCAAGGCCTTGCAGCAAGCGTTCAATGTGAACACCATCGGCGAACTGGCCGAGCTCAAGTTCGTGCGCTGGGCCAGCGCGATCAAGACCCTGGCCACGGAGGAGTGCGATACCAAGGAAGAGGCAGCCAAGGAAACCCTGCTCGATGAGGCGGTCGAAATGACCTTCCCGGCCAGCGATCCGATTTCGGTGGATGCCGGCATCACCCGCATCGAGGTGCCGCCGGACATGGTCGACGCGCATACCGATCACCAGAATGCCAAGGCGGTGGAAGCCAATACCGAGGCAGGCAGGAGTAAGCAGGCGGCGAATCAGCGTTAATCGATCTGTCATGGTGCGCAATGCGCACCATGACAATTGGGGGTCAGCGGCGGATCAATTCCGCCTTCTTCGACGGAATCACCGTCGCCGGCGCGGCCGACGTGGCGCAGAAGCGGTTCTTGCCGCCGCGCTTGGCCTCATACAGCGCATAGTCCGCAATGCTGATCAGCGCTTCCACGGTCTCCGCATCGTCCGGATAGATACTGATACCGATACTGGTCGACAGGCGCAAGGTCAGGTCGTTGATGAAGAAGGGTTCGGACACCGCCTCCACCAGCTTGGCGGCCGGCCCCTGGGCATCGGCCAGGCCCGATACCTCGCCCAGCACCACCATGAATTCGTCGCCGCCCAGGCGCGCCACGGTATCTTCCTTGCGGGAAGAGGCCAGCAGGCGCTGGGACACAATCTTGAGCACTTCGTCGCCATACGCATGGCCGTAGGTGTCGTTGATCGCCTTGAAACCATCCAGGTCCAGATACATGATGGCCGCCTTGTGGTGGTTGCGGTTGGCATGCTGGAGCGTGGTTTCGATGCGGTCTTCGAGCAGGCGGCGGTTCGGCAGCCCGGTCAGCGGGTCGTGCAGGGCCAGCGCTTGCTGGGCCTTGCTGTACTGCGCCAATTCCTTGTACAGCAGGCGCACTTCCAGCATGTTGTGGATGCGCTTGTGCACTTCGAGCAGGTCGAAAGGCTTGCTGATGAAGTCGCGCGCGCCCGCTTCGAGTGCGGCAATCTTGAAACTCGGCTGCGCCGTGAGCGCTAACACCGGGAGATAGCCACCTTGTTCGATTTCCTTCAGGCCCTTCATGACCTGGAAGCCGTTCAAGCCAGGCATCTGCAGGTCGAGCAGGATCAGGTCGTAATTGTGCTGCCGATGCAAGGGGCAGACCTGTTCGGGAAGCATGGTCGAGCTTACGCAGGTGTAAGCTTCCTCTCGCAATATCTCTTCCATCAGTTCGATATTGTCGGCAGAGTCGTCAACGACCAGGATTTTTGCGTTCAGAATCTCTTCGCGGCTCGGCATGCGTCAGTTCTCAGTCAAAGCAGAAGGGCGGATCTTGGTAAGACCCACGTCGTTACTATAGGCTCAAAGTTTAACAGCGTGTCAAAAAATTTCTTGTAGGACAGCGCCGCGTGCCTGGGTAGGAGCACGAACAATGCGTTAATCACCGCGATTTGGTGCCATTTGTGCCACGGTCGCGATCAGTTCGCTCGGCTCGACCGGCTTGGAGATGTGCGAACGAAAGCCTGCTTCGAGCGCGCGCAGCCGGTCTTCGGAGCGCGCGAACGCCGTCAGCGCCACCGCCGGCACCTCGCTGCCGCCCGCCTCGCCGGTGGCCCCATGCTCCAGTGCCCGCACCTGCGTGAGCAGTTCGAAGCCGTCGATATCGGGCATGCCCAGGTCGCTCACCAGCACGTCCGGGCGCTGCCGGCGGAACGCGGCCAGGGCTTCGGTGGCATTGGCCGCCGTGGTCACTTCGGCATGACAGTCTGACAGAATTCGCTTGATGAGGTCGCGCGCATCGGGCTCATCGTCGACCACCAGCACTTTCAGGCCGCTCAGGTCGCGCAGCATGATGTCCGGGGTCAGCGGGGAAGGCGGGCTGTACGGCGCCCGGTCGGCGCGCGCGGCCAGCGCCTGGCGGCTGGCGGCGGGCAGTTCGATGGTAAAACTGGCGCCTTTTTCCTCGCCTTCGCTTTCGACCCGCACGGTGCCGCCGTGCTGCTCGATCAGGTGCTTGACGATCGACAGCCCCAGGCCCAGGCCGCCATGCTTGCGGGTGGTCGAGGCATCGCCCTGGCGGAAACGTTCGAATACGTGGGCCATGAATTCCGGCTTGATGCCGACCCCGGTGTCCTTGACCGTAATTTCCACATGGCCATCGACCGGCGCCAGTGAAAGGCTCACCAGGCCGTCGCGCGGGGTGAATTTGATGGCGTTCGACAGCAGGTTCCAGATCACCTGCTGCAGCCGGGCGGGGTCGCCGGCGATCTGGCCGGCGGCCGGGTCGTAGTGTTTTTCGAGGCGAATGTTCTTGGCATCGGCGGCGGGACGCACGGTTTCCACGGCGGCATCGATGACCACGGACGGGGATACCGGCTGCATGTCCAGCAGCACCTTGCCGGACGTGATCCGGCTCATGTCGAGCAAATCTTCGATCAGCTGGGCCTGGGCGCGCGCATTGCGCTCGATGGTTTGCAAGCCGCGCTGCAGGTCGGCCTGGTCGCGGCTGCCGCGGCGCAGCACCTGGGCCCAGCCGAGGATGGCCGAGAGCGGGGTGCGCAGCTCGTGCGACAGGGTGGCCAGGAATTCATCCTTCATCTGGCTGGTGCGTTCGGCCTCGGCGCGTGCCGAGCGTTCGCTTTCCAGCAACACCTTGCGCTCCTCGGCCGCGCGCTGGGCCGCTTCGTACAAGCGGGTGTTGTCGATCGCCACCGCGGCCTGGGCGGCGATCCCGCCGACGATGCGTTCGGTGCGCTCACTGAAAATGCCGCTTTCCGGGTGGCCGAAGAACATGCTGCCCAGCACTTCGCCGGAACGCGAAATCACCGGCACCGCCAGGTAGCTGCGCACCTGCGGGTGGCCGTCCGGGTGGCCGAAGTGCGGCCCTGGCATGCCATAGCGCTTGTCGCGGCTGATGTCGTCGGAGCGGATCACCCGCTCGCCGCGCAGGCTCTGGCCGAGCAGGGCATTGGTGCGCGGCTGGCCGAAGGTTTCGAACTCGGCCGGCGCGGAACCCGACAGGGTATACAAGGTGAACAAGTCGCCGTCGCTGTCGCGCCCGTGATAAAAGAAGGCGCCGAAGCGCGCGCCGCTGATGCCGGTGGCGGCGTCGGTCACGGTTTGCAGCAGGGAGCGCAGGTCGCGCTGCGAAGCCAGTGCGCTGCCGGTGCTGTTGAGCAGTTCGAGCACGTTCGATTCGTCGCGCAGGGCCTGCTGCACGCGTTTGACCTGGTCGACGTCGGTATTGGTGCCGAACCAGCGCACCACGTGGCCGAGGCGGTCGCGCACGGCGTTGACACGGGTGAGGAACCAGCGGTACTGGCCGTCCGCCCCGCGGATCGGGAATTCCATCTCGAAGGGATTGCCGGTACGGATGGACTCTTGCCAGCGCTGCAGCATCTGCGGCAGCACTTCGGGGTCCTGGGTCGATTGCCAGCCCCAGCCCACCACCTGTTCCGGCGTGGTGCCGGTGTATTCGTACCAGCGCTTGTTGAACCAGACGATGGCGCCGTCGGCCTGGGCCATCCAGGCCAGCTGGGGGATCGAGTTGGCCAGCGCGCGTAGCACTTCTTCGCTTTCGCGCAGGGTGTCCTCGACGCTTTTGCGGGTACTGATGTCCTGGATCACGCCGGTCATGCCGAGCAGCTTGCCGTCGCGGTCGGCATCGACCCTGCCGACCACGCCGATCCAGCGGATTTCCTGGTTGCCGCGGTCGATCCGGCACTCGATGTTCAGGTCGCTGCGCTGGGCGAAAGCTTGCAGGAACTCGTTGCGCGTCATGTCGCGGTCGGTCTCCAGCAGGCGCGCGCGCAGGGAGTTCCATTCGAGCGGGGTTTCCGGCGCCAGGCCGAAGATCTCGGCGGCGCGCAGGCCCAGCGTGATGTGGTCGGTGGTGGCGTCCCAGCGCCAGTCGCCCAGGCGCCCGGCCGACAGCGCCACCTGCAGGCGGTTGCTGACGTCGATGACAGCCTGTTCGTCGCGCTTGCGCTGGCTGATGTCCTGCACGTAGACGGTCAGGCCTTCGGGCGACGGATAGGCGCGCACGTCGTACCAGCGCGCCCGCTGCGCGTAGTGCAGCTCGAAGCTGACGGTCTTTTGCAGTTCCACCGCATGGCGGCACTGCTGTTCCATGGTGCTGCCCTGCAAGGAAGGAAAAGCTTCCCAGATCGACATGCCGAGCAGGCTGTCGCGCGGGCGTTCATGCTCGGACAGCAGTTCCAGGGCGCGCGAATTAATATAGGTCAGGCGCCATTCCTGGTCGACCGAGCAGAAGCCGTCGGTCAGGCTTTCCAGCATGTTTTCCATTTGCAGGTTGGCGCGCCGCAACGCATCCTTGGTGTCGAGCAGTTCCTGCTGGGCCTTTTGGCGCGCCACCAGCACTGAGTTGGCGTTGCGCAGCGCGACCACGCGCAGCATCTCGGTTTCGTCGCGGTCCTCGTTCACGTTCGCTCCCTCAAGAGGGCGCTGGCGCGCGCCGTGCCCTCGACCCGCGCGCGGATCTTGGCAAAAGCCAGCTCGCGGGTGGTGGAGCGGTCGTCGCAGAAAGGCGAGAAGCCGCAGTCGTCGGTGGTGCCGAGCTGGTCCAGTGGAATGTAGCGCGCCGCCTGCAGCACCCGCTCGCAAACTTCGTCGGCGGTTTCCAGGTGCGGATCGATGGCGGCGATCACGCCCACAAAAACACGCTGGCCGGGCTTGATGATGTCGCGGATGATTTCCAGCACGTGTTGCGGATCGGCTTCGCCGGCCAGGGCAACGTAGAAATTGCCGACATTCAGTTCAAACAAGCTCGGCAGCAGATCGGCATAGTCGACGTCGGCGCTATGGGTCGAGTCGTGGTCGCCGCCGGGGCAGGTATGCACGCCGAGCAGGGCCCGCTCGGCGCTGGAGAAACGCGCCAGTGCCAGGTTGTTGAGGTCGATGAAACTATTGAGCAGTTCGCCGCTGGGGTCGAGCTTCATGGCCAGCCGGCCCTCGGTGAAATCGACCTGCACTTTGTAGGCGCCGGCGCCCAGGCAGCGGCGGATTTCGGTTTCGTGCTCGCGCAGCAGATCGTCGATAAAGTGCTCGCGCGAGTAGCCGGGAATGCCTTCGGCCGGGTACATCAGCGACAGCGCCGAGGGTGAAATCACGGCCTGCTTGACCGGCACGCGGGCGTAGCGCTGGGCTTCGCGCAAATAGCTGTCGGCGAAGCGCTGATAGCGCAAGGGCGCGCTGGTCAGGCGCGGCATGCGCCGGGTGTGGCCGGCGGCGAAGGGGATCTGGAAGCCGTCCTGCGCGGTGTTGGGCGCGCCGTGCACCGAGTAGGTCCAGAAGTTGTGGTATTTGCGCTGCTCGCCATCGCTGATCACCGGCGAGCCGGTCGCCTCAAAACAGGCCACGGTGTCGCGCACGGCGTCCGCGTACATCTGTTCGAGTTCCGCCCGGCCCACGGTGCCGCCGGCCACCGCGGCGATCAGCTCGGGCGGGCGCGGGATACTACCGATGGGTTCGGTTGGAATGATCATGCTTGCGTTCTTCGAGTCGGAGGGTATTGGCGATCATACTCCGCCCTGCGGCCGGCGCACGATACTGGCCAGCGCATTTTGCAGCTGGTCGAGTTCATACGGCTTTTGCAGTGACTGGTATGGGAAGTCGAGCTGGCGCAGCAGGGTGTCGCCGTAACCGGAAGCGAAGATGACCTGCAGCGCCGGAAACTGCGCCACCGCGCGGCGCGCCAGTTCGACGCCCGAGATGCCGGGCAGGCTGACGTCCGAGAACAGCACGTCGTAGCGCTTGTCCGCCAACAGGGCCAGGGCGGCTTCGCCATGGCCCGCGCCGTCCGGTTCGTG
This sequence comes from uncultured Oxalobacteraceae bacterium, assembly GCA_946479255.1. The sequence goes on along the minus strand of CAMLFK010000020.1, from coordinate 2,886 downwards.
GCCGAAGGCGCGCAGCATTTCGCACACCAGGTATTGCGAGTCGAGATTGTCTTCCACGACCAGCACGCGCAGGGATTGGTCGCCGGGCGCGGCGTCCGGCAAAGCCACGCTGGGCTGCAAGGTGCACAGCACCCCGCATACCGAGCCATGTTCGTCGCATACCGGCAGCAGGTGCAGGTCGCAGTCGATATTGAACGGGCCATCGTCGCGGAGAAAACTCACCGGCTGGCGTTCTAGTACCAGGGTTTCGCCGGCGCGGGCGCGGGCGAAGGCGGTGCCCGCCGCGCTGATCGGCGCCGGGTGCACGGTCGGCACCTTGGCGCCCGGCACCCGCACGAAGCGCGATTGGGCCAGCTCGGCATAAGCGGCGTTGACCACGCTGATATGGCGCTCGCCCCAGTCCAGCAGCATCGGCAGCGGGGTGGCCAGCATGATGTCGATCGTCAGGCGCAGTGTGTGCGGCCAGGCGCTGGGATCGCCCAGGTCGGTCGCCACCCAGTCGTATGCGCTGCGCGCGCCGGCCTGCTTAGCGGGTGCGTGCATGGGAAGCCTGTTTCATCGCTGGGTGCTTGCGCTGTGTGTTCACTGAGGTGCTGGTATTCGTTGTGATAACAAAATATGGACGAATCGTACACCAAATGATGCACAGGCGCGCGCCTGGCGTGTGCATGCAGGCCCACCCCCCTTGCGGGCCACGAACCGTCCGGTCAATCCGTATTGACGCCGTGTTTACGCAAAAAAAAAGCCCGCTACGGGAGCGGGCTGAATCTATTTTCTTGGAGGAGAATAGAGGAGACAGCTGAAGTATGCTGCGGCGCGGCAAACATTGCCAATTTTTGTTTATGATGTCAGTTATCGCCACGGCGCATAACGGGGGAGGGCAATCATGGCTAGCGTGGAAATTCATCGCAGGACAAGGATCGTTTCATTGGCGCGCGACGAGGATATCGCCGATCACTGCGGACCGGGCGATATCGCGATTCACCCGGCCGATGATGGCTGGTGGACCAGCTTCGTGGGCGAAGATGGCCAGATCGACAGCTACGACGAGCCCTTTCCCAGCCATCAAAAGGCGGTATGGGCCGCCAAAGCGGCGGCCGAATATGCCTCCTCATAAAGGGTGTGAAATCGGCAATACGATACAGAAAGACGACAAACAGACTTCTGTTAGATGTACAGTTGGTAAAAGAGTCGAGAATTAACCACGCTTGACTCATCTGTGGACGTGCGCAGCTTTGTGCATGAGAGAAAATGTTCTACGATAGCAAGCATGCCTAGACTCCCAGTTCCCCCCCCCCTTACCAGCGTCACGTGGTCGGCGTGCACGCGCGGGCCGGGCTGGGGCTGCGCTGTTCAAACGGAACAGGGCGCTTGATGCCGTTTTCCGTCCGCGCCCGCCAACGCGTCCGCATAGTGGGCGCAGTGCTCGCGTGCGCCGTGGCCGGATTGGCGATGCTGCCGGCGGCGGCGATGGGGGCGGGCCAGCAGGGCGGGGCGGCCAGCGCCGCGCTCGAGCGCAGCGTCAAGGCAGCCTTCCTGTACAAATTTCTCGGCTATACAGAATTTCCTCCCACCGCGTTCGGCGATGCGGCCGCGCCGGTGGTGATCGGAGTGGTGGCGGCTGACGAGCTGGCCGCCGAACTGGCGCGCATTGTCAACGGGCGCACCGTGCAAGGCCGCCCGGTGGTGGTCAAGACCTTCCGCGACACCGACACGCCGGCCCATGTGCACCTGCTGTTCATCGGCGGCGCCGACAGCGCCCGGGTGCGCAAGGTGCTGGCCGCGGTCAAAGAAGCGCCGATGCTGGTGGTCACCGAAGCCGACAATGGCCTGCTCCACGGCAGCGTCATCAATTTCAAGATTGTCGAAGAGCGGGTGCGCTTCGACGTCTCGCTCGAAGCGGCCGACAAGAACAGCGTCAAGCTCAGTTCGCGCCTGCTGACGGTTGCGAACAACGTTCTCAAGGGAGCGCCGTGATGAACCACGATGCCGGCTCCGTGCGCAGCAAACTCATCCTCATGGCCGTGTCGACCACCTTCGTGGCACTGCTGACCGCCTCCATCGCCATGATGCTGTACGATCTGCGGACCTTTCGTCAATACTGGGTGGACGATCTGAAGACCCAGGCCGACATCATCGCCAGCGTGAGTTCGCCCGCGCTGGCCTTCAACGATGCCAAGGCCGCCCAGCAGAACCTGGCCGCTCTCCGGGTGCGTCCGCAGATCCTGGCCGGTGCCATCTATTCGGCCAACGGAGCCCGTTTCGCATCCTATACGGCCGGCTCGAACGCGCCGGCCTGGCCGGAGACACCGGAAATGCCGGGCTACCGCATCGAGGGCAGCCAGCTGGTGGTGTTTCACAACGTGGTCGACAACGGCGAGGTGCTCGGCACCGTCTACCTGCGCGCGCGCTACGGCCTGATCGAGCGCTTGCTCGATTATGCCGCCATCCTCGGCGCGGTGCTGTTGGCCTCGCTCGGGATTGCCGCCCTGGTGGCCTCGCGCCTCCAGCAAAGCATCACCCGGCCGCTGCAGGCGGTCACCAACGTGGCGCGCGAGGTGATGCAGCGGCGCGACTTCAACCTGCGCGTGGCGGCCACCAACAGCGGCGAGATCGGCGTGCTGGTGGCGGCCTTCAATGACATGCTGGCCGAAATCGGGCGCCGTTCGCACGCGCTGCAGGAAGCCAACCTCACCCTGGAACACGAAATGCAGGTGCGCCACCGCGCCGAAGAGGCGCTGCTGGTGGCGGACCGCCGCAAGGACGAGTTCCTGGCCACCTTGGCGCACGAGCTGCGCAACCCGCTGGCGCCAATCCGGACCGGCCTGGACATCCTGCGCATCCGCAGCGGCGACGCCCAGGCCACCCAGCGCGCCACCGACATCA
>CAMLFK010000019.1 GCA_946479255.1 uncultured Oxalobacteraceae bacterium | reverse complement strand
TCGCTGCCGAAGTTCGCCACCGAGAACAGCTCGGGGATGTGGGTCTTGGCGACCGCATTGGTCGGATTACACTGAAACAGCGGAACGTCGAACTTGGCATCCAACAGGGCTTGGCGCATCACGCGCATGTACTCCAGATCTTCGCCGAAGAAGCCGTACTCGTTCTCGGCCTGCACCATCAGGATCGGGCCGCCCTGGGTCACCTGCATGGGCGTGAGCACGCGCCCGACTTCCTTCAGATAGCGGCGCGCAGGGTTGATAAAGCCTTCTGCGCGGGTGCGCAGGAAAGCGTCGCCGGGCTGCTTGAGCAGCCACCATGGCAGGCCGCCCATTTCCCATTCGGCGCAGGCATAAGGACCTGGGCGCAGGATCACCCACAGGCCTTCTTTTTGCGCCATGCGGCAGAACTCGACGGCGTCGCGCTGGCCGCTCCAGTCGAATTTACCTTCGCGCCATTCGTGGTAGTTCCAGAACAGGTAGGCACAGACAGTGTTCAGGCCCATCGCCTTGATGGCTTGCAGGCGGTGCGCCCAGTACTCGCGCGGCACGCGGGCGAAATGCATTTCGCCGCAGCGGATCTGGATTGGTTTGCCGTCCAGGAGGAAGTCCGTGGGGCCGATGGCAAAGCGCGTCGAGGCGGCGGCTTGGACGCTGGCGAGCAAGGCGCTGCCGGCGGTGGCGGCGGCGCCTTGCAGCAGGCGGCGGCGTGGAATGTAAGTGGTCATGAGCGCTTACCGATCAATGAGTTCATCGAAAAAAGCCGAAGGTCGCGTTTTCATCGCGACCTTCGGCAAAAATCCGAGACGGAGGAGACCCAACCCGGCCCGGAGGAAAAACCACATCATGCAGGTTCGCGCCATCAGGCGTCAATGAACCTGACCATTTCAGAAGCGGCCAGCAGGAAGGCGCCGACACCAAACGGTGCGCTTGAATTCTGGTCGACCCGCTGGCCGGGAATGGCGCGCTCGCCGATCGGCTGCACGTATCCCAGCTTGCCGCTTGGCTGCAGGGCTACCTTGCTCAGGTAGGCCCAGCTCTTCTTGACCACCGGCGCGTAATCGGCCTTGTCGAGCAGGCCGTGATTCATGCCCCACAGGTAAGCATAGGTAAAGAAGGCGGTGCCGCTGGTCTCGCGGCCCGGCGCATGGTCCGGGTCGAGCAGGCTGCGGGTCCAGTAGCCTTCGTCCTGCTGCAGCGGTTTCAATGCGCGGGCCATGCGCTGGTAGCGGTCCAGCATCAGCGGGTAGGCGGCATGGTCCTTCGGCAGGTCGGCCAGCACCTTGGCCAGGCCGGCGAACACCCAGCCGTCGCCGCGCGCCCAGAAGTCACGCCCGCCGTTGGCACTCTTGTGCTTGGGGTAGATGTACTTGGCATCCCGGTAGTACAGGCCCGCGTCCTTGTCGAACATCAGCTCGTCGGCGAACTTGAAGTACTCGTGCAGCTTGTCGAGGTAGCGCCGTTCGCCGGTGATCTTGTACAGCTTGGTCATGACCGGCATGACCATGTACAGGCCGTCGGCCCACCACCAGTAATCGTTGTTCGGCGTGTTCATCTGGTGCTCGAATACTTCGATCGCGCGGGCGATCTTCTTGCGGTCCTTGTTTGGGTCGAGCTGGTACAGGTCGGCGTAGGTCTGGTAGGCGATCTGCCAGTCGCCGAACAGCACGTGCTCGTCAGTCTCGCCGTAGTGGTACTTCCAGGCGGCCTTGTTGGTCGAGCGCGCGGACATCCACTTGTTATGCTCGGCCCAGTCGGTCGAGTACTGGCGCCAGGTCTCGTTGCGGGTGATGAAGTAGGCTTCCATATTGCCGGTGTGGTAGGCGGCGTAATCCCAAAAGGCCCAGTGGGTCGGGGGATTGGTGGCCTGCCAGTAGTTGTTGGCGCGCGTGAGCGCATCCAGCACTTCGGCACGGGTGACGCCGACGGCGGTGCCGTTCGCGCCAGCCAGCGGGCCGGTCGCGCAGCCCGCGGCAAGGGCGGCGAAACCGGCCAGCGCCGCCTTCAGATACAGTCGTCTCTTCATCGTGTGAGTGTCCTAAGGGTCTATAGGGTCAGAAGCTTGGTGTCCATTGCAGCACCTGGACCGGCGTCGGCGGCACATCGGCCGTGCCTTCGCCGTCCACCTGCCGGACGTTCTGCAGGAACAGGTTGAGCTGGCCGGTGCGGCTCCACAGCTCAGTGTCGAAACTCGGTTCCCAGGCACCCGCGCTCGCGGTGCCGATGTCGCGCACCGACCATTTGGCTTGCTTGAAATCGTCGATCTGCACCACCGAGACCTTGCTGCCGCGCTCAGCGTCGCGGAAGATCAAGAGGCCCGATGGGCTGTCCTTCTGTACGCCGTTATCTTGCAGGCTAATCATGATTTGCGGGCGGGCGATCGGTATCGCCTTGGTGCCCTGCCCGCTCAGGGAAAACGTGGTGCTGCGAAAATTCAGGTCGAGCTGGTGCCAGGCGCCTTCGCTCTGGTACACCACGTGGTACTGCGGCACATTGGAGCCGGCCACGCGCCAGTACGACGCGATGTAGGGATTGCCGGCGCGGTCGGCCGACATCGAGGTCTGGTTGATCAGTTCACTCTTTTGCGGGATGCGCGCCGCGTATTCGGCGCTGGCCGCGGTGATCGGCAGCGTGTACGGTTTGCCTTCGGTGCTTTCCCAGGTCTGGCCACCGTCGCGCGAGCGGGCGTAGGCCAGATCGTGGTTGCTGGCCACGTCGGGCGACTCGCGCCACACCCACGACACGTGAATCGTGCCCTGGTGGTCGAGGAAGGCTTGCCAGTAGGCGTTGCGCTGCCCTTCTCCGCTGATCAGGTTATTGTGCAGGCGGGTCCACTTGCCACTGCCGGTGTCGTAGCGGTTCATGACCAGGTTGCCCTGGCCGGAGGCGCCGTTCCGGTAAAAGAACAGCAGGTTCCCGTCCGGAAGGCGGTAGAACTCGGGATAGGACACCGAGTTTTCGTCCTTGCCCAGCATCGGGCCTTTCTCGCTCAGCTCCAGCGATCCCGGCGCGGTGCCGCGCACATAGCGCAGGCTGTGGTTGTGGTGATCCCAGGCCATGTGCAGGTAGCCTGCACCATCGACCATGATGCTGATGCTGTTATGGGCGTCGCGGGCATTGCCCTTGTACTGAGTGCGCTTGAGCTCCCATTTGGCGGAACCCAGGGCGCGCTTGCCCAGCACGACGTAAGCGTCCTTGTCGTAAAACGCGATGAATTGCGTGTCGCCGTGCGAGACCAGTGAATTCTTCCGGAACACCACCGCATTGACGGAGTTGCGCGCCCAGCCATCCGCAACGTCGACGACGCTCACCGCGCCACCCGCGCTTTGGCTGGCGTGGGTGGCGCAGCCGCCGGCGAACAGCGCCAACAGGATCATGGCGGCGCTGGTGAAGCTGCGGTTGGCTATTTGCATAGAGGTGGTATCCGAAAGAAAGGTCCGCAATCTTACAGCTTGCCGCGGATGCCGATCTTGATGGTGCGGCCGTCGTACTTGGCGTAGTCCATCCGGGTCTTCTTGCCGCTGCCGAACTGGCCGGTGGCGTCTTCGAAGTAGTCGTAGGCCAGGGTGTTGGACAGGTTCAGGGCATCCAGGCGCAGCTCAAGGTTCTCGGTGAGCTTGTAGCTGATGTTACCGTCCAGGTAGCCACGGGCCGCGCGCCAGCGGATCAAGTCATCGCCATTGTTACGCGGGTTGTCGCCGTGCAGCGAGCGGCCCTTGTAGTTGTACGACAGGCGCATTGCCAGCTTGTCCTTCTCGTAGTAAGTGGTGACGCTGTAGGCGTACTTCGGTACCGAGTTCACTTCCACTTCGCGGCCGGCGTTGGTCACCCACGTGGCGCTGTTGAACGGGTCGATGTGGGTGTAGCTGGCCAGTGCGCCCAAGCCCTTGAACGGCTCCGGCAGGAAGGTGAAGGCCTGCTGGTAAGCCAGCTCGTAGCCTTTCAGGGTCTGCTCGCCGGCGTTGCTGAAGGTGCGCAGCACCATCGGCAGGTTCGGGTCGATACGGCCCTGGGTGTTGTGGAAGATCGCGCCGAGCGAGGTCTCAGGCAGGCCCAGTGCACCGAAGGTGGTGTTGGTGGTGGAGGATACGGTGGCGTCGGTCAGGTCCTTCTTGAAGTACGCGGCCGAGATCATGCTGCCAGTCTGGAAATACCATTCCAGGCCGGTGTCGAAGTTCTTCGACTGCTGCGGACGCAGGTTCGGGTTGCCGGCGGTGGCGCCGTTGTCGAACGGGTTAGGAATGACGGTCTGCGCGGCGATGATCGACAGCGATGCACGGCTGATGGTTTTGCCGAACGAGGCGCGCCAGATCAGGTCTTCGGTCACGTCGACCGCGGCGCTGATCGATGGCAGCACGTTGCTGTACGAGCCCGACTCTTCGTTCGGCAGGTAGGCGCCGCCGGTGCCGGTTTTCTTGAAGTTGTCGATGCCCAGGTCGGTCTTGGAGTAGCGCACGCCGGCGTTCAGGCGTACTCCGTGTCCCAGCAGCTCGCCCTTGAAGTCGGACTGCACGAAGGCGGTGGTGACTTTTTCAGTGGCCGAGAAGCTCTGCGCCGGGGTGAAGGAGGCTTCGTCGTTGAAGGCCAGCGGATCGAAGGTCGAGAACACGTAGTCGCGCGAGAAGGTGCCGAAACGCTTAGGCCAGCCGGCGCCCATGTCGAGCTTATCGATCGGCAGGTCGGCGGTCATGCCGCTGCGCAGGCCGGCATTACCCAGGCCATTCAGCTTGGTGGTCATGCCGGCGCCGCCGTTGCGCTTGTTGATGTCCTTGGTGGTTTCCACGTACACCACGCCGCCGCGCAGCTTGCCTTTCCACTCGGACGGCAGGTCGTAATCGTAGTCGGCGATCAGGCGGCCCTGCTTGCCCTTGTCGGTTTCGCGGGTCAGGCCGGTGCCGATACCGAAGCCGGCGAAATTGGCCGGGTTGGTGTAATCGACGGTCGAAGACATCGCTGGGTACACATGGTCGCTGCCGTAGTCGATGGTCGAATCGACGCCGAAGATCTGGCCCGACAGGGTCGACTGGTAGCTCAGCGCCTTGCTCTGGTTGCTGCTGGCCTGGGCGGTGAGGGTCAACTTGTCGGTGGCTTTCCACTGCGCGTTGAGCGCGCCGTAGCCGAACTCGGTCTCGTCTTCCGCATAGGTGACGCCGCTGCTGTACGAGGTGTTGCCGAAGGTGCCGGTCAACAGGTTCGAGGATGGGTCGATCTTGACGTTGAGCGGAATCAGGCCGTTGTTGCCGTTCTGGCCGGCCGGCGCGCTGCGGTTGGTGGTGCGGCTGTTGCGGATCAGGATGCCGTAGTAGAGCTCATCGCGTGAGTTCTCCAGCTTCGAGTACATGGTATCGAAGCTGAGGTTCAGGGTCGGGGTCTTGTACTGCAGGGACGTAACCAGGCCGTCACGGGTACGCTCGTTGGACGAACCGTAGAAGCGATAGATACGCGGCAGCAGCGCATTGTCGATCTGGTCGCGGGTGTAGCCGGACAGGTTGGTGCGCGGCGAATCGTAGTCCAGCGCGACGGCGAAGTTACCCTTGACCGGGTTTTGGCTGCCGCGCGCGGAGCTGTTATAGCCGCCGGTGGCTTCGAAGCCGGAGCGGTTGTTCACGCTCGACGAGTGCGAGGCGCCGATCAGCAGGCCCAGATTACCCCAGGTGTTGGAGTACAGCGCGAAGCCGCTCGGATCGGCCTTCTTGGACATGGTGTTGTACGACCCGGTCAGCGCGTAGCGGATGGTGCGCTTCGGATTGTCGAAGGGGCGCGGCGACTGCAGGTCGACCACACCGCCCAGGCCACCTTCGGTCAATTCGGCCAGCGGCGACTTGTAGAAGTCGATGCGGCCAAACAGTTCGGAGGCGAACACGTCGTAGTTGAAACCGCGCGCGGCGCTGCCGATGGTGCTGGTCGAAGTGGTGTTGACCGGTGCGCCGTTCAGGGTGGTGACCGAGTACTCGGTCGGCAGGCCGCGGATCGAGATGCGCTGGCCTTCGCCGGAGCTTTCGTCGCGGTTCAGGATCACGCCCGGCACGCGCTGCAGCGATTCGGCCACGTTCGCTTCCGGGAACTTGCCGATGTCTTCGGCCACGATCGAATCGCGCACGCCGATGGCCTGCTGCTTGAGATTAAGCGCCTTCTGCAGGCTGGAACGGAAGCCCGTCACGACGACGGTGGTAGTGGGCGGCTCGGCCGCTGCGGGGGTGGCGCTGTCGGCAGGTGCCGGCGCGGCTGGGGTTTCCTGGGCGGTGGCGGGTGCGCTGTAGGCGGCGGCCAGGGCCAGTGGCAACAGTGTCGCCAAGATTTTCTTTTTCATGCGTCTCTCCGTGGTGGAACAACAAAGCCTGACCGTCTCCCAACTCCAGGCATGTGGTCACGTTACCACGGTATTTTTGAAATGCAACGTGCATCGCCGTGGAAAAATGCCGCGATGTTACGCAAGCGGTTGAATTGAAAGAATAAACTTAACTAACAAATATTTTGAGTGAATGTGGTATCGTGACCACAGGTTGCTTTTTCATGCTTTTTTAGATGGGAATGATGACCCGGCGTTTGCCGCGAAGCACTACAATCGGCGCTATCGAAAAATTGGAAGAAGCATGCGTAAAGCCAGCAAACTAAGTGAGGTCGCCAAACTCGCCGGGGTCTCCCCTATTACCGCCTCGCGCGCCATCCGCGGGGTCGGCTACGTCTCCGAAGCGGCGCGCGCGCGCATCATGGAAGCCGCGGCCAGCCTGAACTACACCCCTGATATGCTGGCACGCCGCATGCGCGGCGACAAGAGCAAGCTGATCGGCGTGTTTGTGAACAATTACGGTTCAGTGGTGCTGCACGAAATCATCCGCACCATCAGCGCCGACGCCCGGCCCAAAGGCTACGACCTGATCGTCTTCAATGCCGAGCGTTTCGACCGGCCCGAGCGCGCCCAGACCTGCGACATGCTCAGCAAACTCTGCGACGGCGTGCTGGTGCTGCTGCCAAGCTTTAACGACCGCTACCTGGAAACCATCGACCAGCAGCGCTTCCCCTGCGTGCTGGTCAACTTCGAGGCGCGCACCATGCACGTGCCGGTGGTGGCCGTGGAAAACCGCATCGGCTCCCGCATCGCCGTCGAACACCTGATTGCGCTCGGCCACCGGCGCATCGGCTTCATTGCCGGCACCGCCGGCACCGGCCAGAGCGCCGAACGGCAGAAGGGTTATGTGGAGGCCCTGGCGGGAGCCGGCATCGGCTTCGACGAGGCACTCTGCGTGCAAGGCGCCTTCACCCAGACCAGCGGCTACTCGGCCACCGAACAGTTGCTGGCGATGAGCGAGCCGCCCACGGCGATTTTCGCGGCCAACGACGAGATGGCCTTCGGCGCCATCGACGCGGTCAGCAGCAAGGGCCTGCGGGTCCCGGCCGACATTTCGGTGATCGGCTTCGACGACATCCCGACCTCCAGCTACGTGTTCCCCAAGCTGACCACCATGCGCCAGCCCTATATGGCGATGGCCGCGCGCGCGGTCGACGAGGTGATCGCGCAGATCGAGGGGGCCGAGATCAAGCCCGCCAAGATCGCCTTCCCGATGGAGCTGATGATCCGCGACTCCACCGCACCTGTGCGCAGCGACGCCAAGTAAGATGGAGCGGCGCGCCGCCATCCTGCCCGTCGCGGCGACCGGATTGCTGGCGCTGTTCTTCTGGCTGCTGATCGGCGACCTGGGCCTGGCCATCCGCGAACGCTCTGCCCTGCCGGCCGGCCTCGAACTGCTACGCGTGAACGGCGCCTCCGACACCCTCACCTCGGTGCTGCTGTCGACCGTGCCGGCGCTGCTGTCGGTGCTGCTGGTGCCTTTTGTAGGCTACCACTCGGACCACTACCGCAGCCGCCATGGACGGCGCCGCCCCTTCCTGCTGGTGAGCGCGCCCGTAGGCGCGGCCGCCATGATCGGCCTGGCCTGTTCGCCCATGCTGGGGCAAGCCACGCACCAGCTGCTGGGCGCGCACTCGCCCGGCCCGCAGGCCTGCAACCTGGGCTGGTTCGCGCTGTTCTGGACCACCTTCGAATGCGCGGCGGCGACCACCGCCGCCCTGTTCACGGGCCTGATCAACGACGTCATGCCCGGCCACCTGCTGGGCCGTTTCTATGCCTGCCTGCGGGTGGTCGGACTGTCGGTCGGCATCGCCTTCAACAGCTGGGTGTTTGCGCTGCTTGATCATTACCTGTTCGAGATCCTGCTGGGCGTGGGTGTACTGTTCGGCCTGCCGGTGGTGCTGATGTGCTGGATGATCCGCGAAGCGCCGACCCCAAGCGCGCCGCCTGGTGCGCGCAGCCATACCTACCTGGTGCCGCGCGCCCACGTGCTCGAATGCTTCGGCCAGCGCCGCTACTTGTGGGCGTTCGCCGCCTTCATGCTGGCCTCGGTCACCTTCAGCCCGTTCAATACCTTCTACCAGTATTACGCCCAGGCTGCCGGGATTTCCAAAGCCTCGCTGGGGAGCATGACGGCGTACGGCTATGCCGTGTCGATGGTGATCGCGTTCGGGGTCGGATGGCTGGTGGACCGGGTGGGCGCGGTGCGGGTGTCGGCCACCGTGATGGCGGCGTATGTGGCAGTGGCCACGGCGGGCTTCATGGGGATTGACGACGAGGCCGGCTTTCGCCTGTTCTACATGGCGCACCTGATCATTTCAGGCGCCTGGTGGACGGCGGCGGCATCGATGCCCATGGCGCTGTTCCCCAAGGCCCAGTTCGTGCAGTACAACTCCACCAAGGATTTGATGGTGGCCGGCGCCAGCATCCTGGTCAGCAGCCTGCAAGGGCCGGTGCTGGACTGGTCGGGGCATCACTACCGGCTCACATTGCTGAGCGCAGCGGTGTTTTCGCTGCTGTGTGTGGCCTGCCTGATACGCACGCAACCACTGGCTAATCATTCCCCGCTTAAGTGAGAACGTCGTTCCCGCGGGGACGACGAACTAAAGGTTACGGGTTACGGCGCTGGGCTGCCGGCGGCCTTGGCACCACCACCAGCCGCCTTGGCCGTATCCCCCGCCATAAACACCGACATCGCAGCAGGATCAACCGCTTTGGCAAAGGCCGCGCTGACCTGCGCCGGAGTCAGCTTGGCGATCTTCTCTTCGATCGCCTTGTCCCAGGCGAAGCTGCGCTTGAGATAAAGGCTATCTGTCCAGTGGCCGGCAACGTAGTTGTCCTGCGAGCGGTACTGTACCGCCAGTTCGAGGATGCCCTTGCGCGCATCATTGACTTCCTCGGCGGTGAAGCCACTCTTGATGGCGCGTGCCAGTTCTTCGCGCACGGCCGCATCGATCTTCGCCAGGTTCTGTGGCGCGGCGATGGCATTGATGCTGAAGTTGGCCGTGCGGTCCAGGTCCGACACCCAGATGCCTGATCCGGCGCCATACGACAGGCCATCCTTCTGGCGAACGCGGTCCATCAGGCGCGACTTCAGGCCGCTCTGGCCGAAGATGAAATTGGCCATACACAGCGCCGGGTAGTCGGGATCGTCGGTGCGCAGGTCCATATTGACACGGGCGCTGTAGACAGCGTTCTCTTTATCCGGAATGTTCAGGGTCTCGCTCTTGGCTTCGGCGGCGAAGTTCTCGGCGGGCATGCGCTGGTACGGCGCGCGGCTCTTCCATTCCCCAAACACTTCCTGGGTGACCTTGCTCGCTTCGGCCGGATCGAAATCGCCGACGATCGCCATCTCGCCTTGCGAGGCGCCGTAGAAGTCGCGGTGGTAGGCTTGCACCTCGGCCAGCGTGACGGCCTTGTAGCCCTCGATGTCTTCGTCGATGGTGGTGGCGGCGCGCACGTCGTCCTTGGGGTACTTATTGAAGTGCAGTTCCTTGGCACGCGCGGCTACCGCGCCCGGCTCGCTGCGCCCTGCTTCGGCGCTGACGATCATCAGCTTGCGCAGCTCTTCGAGTTCAGCTGCGGGGAACGACGGCTCCTTGAGGATGTGGCCCACCAGGCGCAGTGCGGCCGGCAGGTGTTCGCGGGTGGTCTGGAAGCTGTAGATGCCGCCGGAGATTTTCAGCTTCTGCATTTCGTCGGCCAGCTGCTGGCGGGTAAAGCGGCTGGTGCCGCGCGTGAGCATGCCGTCGGCCAGATTGCCGACCGAGCGCTTGCCGGACAGGCTGTTGCGATCGCCCCAGTGCAGCGCCAGGCGCACCGAGACGGTGGCGCCGCGGGTCTGCTTGGGCAGCAGCGCGACCTTCAGGCCGCCGATGGTAGTGTGCTGGGTGCGCGCGTCGATGTTGTCGGTGGTCGGCGCGAAGTCTTCGCCGGCCCGCAGCGCGGCCTTGCCTTCATAGCCTTGCAGGATGCTTGATGCGGTGGGGGCGGCGGCAATCTGCACGCGCTCGGGCTGGTCGTCGGGCAGGAAATTGCCGACCACGCGGTTGCTGCGCTTGAAGTAGCGCGATGCGGCGCCGGCCACCTGCTCAGGTGTCACCTTGGCCAGCTCGTCGCGCTGGTAGAAGAACAGGCGCCAGTCGCCCAGGGCGATCGCTTCGGACAGGGCCACGCCGATGCGCTCATGGTCGTTGAGGACGTTCTCGATGTCGTTGGCGGCATTGCGCTGGATGCGAGTGACTTCCTCCGCGCTTGGCGCGGCCTTGGTGAAGCTTTCGGCCGCTTCGATCAGGGCGTCGCGCACCGGTTCGATCGGCTCGTCCTTCTTGACGACCGCGCCCAGTACCTGCAAGCCCGGCGAATAAGCACTCATCCCGAAGGCGAATACCTGCACCGCCTTGCCGCTGGCAACCAGCTGCTTGTGCAGGCGGCCGTTCGGCATGTCGCCCAGGATCCCGGCCAGCACGCTCAAGGCGGGACGGTCGGCATGCAGCGCGCTCGGGCTCTTATAGCCGAGGAAGACCATCTGATAGTCGCCCTTTCGGCGCACGGTGAAGCTGCGCTCGCCGTCCTGTGCAGGCTCCACGGTCCAGAACACCGGCAGGCTGCGTTTGGGCTTGGGGATGGCGGCGAACGACTGGCTGATCATGCCGAGCGTTTTGGCCGGGTCGAACTTGCCGGCCACCAGCAGCACCGCATTGTCGGGCTGGTAGTAGGTGCGATAGAAGGCCTGCAGGTTTTCGATGCGGACGTTCTCGATGTCGCTGCGGTTGCCGATGGTGGAACGGCCCGAACCCTGCCAGTCGAAGGCGACATTGTTGAGCGTCTTGAACAGCACATTGCCGGGATTGTTCTCGCCCGATTCGAACTCGTTGCGCACGACCGTCATTTCGGAATCGAGATCTTTTTTGGCGACGAAGGATTTGGTCATGCGCGCCGCTTCCATCCCGATCGACCACTTGAGGTTGGCCTCGTCGGCCTTGAAGGACTGGAAGTAGTTGGTGCGGTCCACACTGGTGGTGCCGTTAAAGCGCATGCCGCGCGCGGCAAACTGCTTGGTGATGTCGGTGTATCCGGGCGCGCCTTTGAACAGCAGGTGTTCAAGCAGGTGGGCCATGCCGCTCTCGCCGTAGTTTTCGTGGCGCGAGCCGACCAGGTAAGTCATGTTGACCGTGATGGTGGGCTTGGAGGCATCGGGAAACAGCAGCACCGTGAGGCCGTTGGGCAGGCGGTATTCGGTGATGCCTTCGACCGACGGGCCCTGGGTAACGCCTTTGGGCAGCGCCGGGGTGGTGGCGGCTGCGGCGGTGGCGAGCAGCGGCAGCGCGCACAGCAGCGCGCCAGCCATGGCGGTATAGCGGAACGGTGTGGATGGCATGTATCTCTTTCAGGAGGCGTGAATTATCGTGATTATTATCTGAGTGGATCGCACGGCACATGTATCATTATCACTGTTGTCAATAATGATAATGCGTTGAGTGTATCACTCGATTAATTGTATTGACTAGTAGAATTAATCGGACTTTTGTAACTTATTACAGACGGATACAAGTTCAAAAAACGCGCTTTAAGTCATCGTCTATAATCGGCCAGGCTGTACGACGAGATACAGCACCCCTGAATATATACATACTTCTTGATGGGTAAAATATGAAAACCAATGTGATTGCCGCACTGATCGTGGCCGCCGGCCTGTCCTCCTTTTCCGCCCAGGCAGCTGAAACCTATACCGGCGTCAACGTCGGCCGTTCCGAGCAAAAACTGAGCATACCTTTCGCCGGCTCGGTGAAGGAATCCGACACCGCCGTCAAGCTGTATACCGGCCTGCAGTTCGACAAAACCTTCGGCGTGGAAGCGGGCTATGCGCACCACGGCGAAGCCGCGATCGCCGGCTCCGGCGTGCGCATGAGCACCAAGCCACAGTCGTTCTATGTGGCCGGTACCGCCACCCTGCCGCTGGGCCAGCAATTCTCGCTGTTCGGCAAAGCGGGCGCCACGTATAACCGCGTCAAATTCAGCTCCACCGGCCTGCAAGACGGTAAAGAGAGCAAAACCAGCGCACTCGTCGGTATCGGCGCGGCTTACGCATTCACCGCGAATATCTCGGGCGTGGTCGAGTATGAGAATTTCGGCAAACTGGTGGATGACCATGGCACCACCCTGAAAGCCAACATGATTTCCGTAGGCGTCCGTTCGAGCTTCTAAGCATCAAGGCCAATTCGATACAAAAAACCGGCTGCATGCCGGTTTTTTTTACGTCGCGATATTATGTATGCATATTCGGCGAATATGCCGGAAGAGGCGCGGATGGAAATTCAAGTGTGCAGGGCGTCAAGGCGTGATATAAATGACACCATGCCACCAGGAGAATGACATGGACCAGATTGACGACGACGATCTGCCGGACGAAGGCAGCGAGGACGAGGGCGGCCAGCTCGACCGGGAGCGGGCGGACCGTGAACAGGAAGAGCAGGAAGAGCGTGAGCGCGAGGAACGGCGCATGCAGGACCGCCGCCAGGATCACGAGACCGCCGCCCAGGTCGCCGAAGCGGCGGCGCTCAAGCGGGCCTTCGGCAGCGATGCGGCGCAGCGCTTCCTCAAGCTGCGCGGCATTAACGACGAACTGGCGCAGGAAGCACTGCTTGAAAACTACGACCGCCGCCAGGCCGCGCGGCGGGCGCTGCGCTCTAGTCGGGCCTGAAGTTCCGGCCCAGTGACTGCGGACGATTGAGGAGTAAAGTGCGCGGGTTGCGGCAGATGATGACCAGCACCGCGATGGTGGCCAGGTAAGGCAGCATCGACAGAAATTGCGACGGCACGGCCAGGCCCAGTCCCTGGCCGTGGAATTGCAGCAGCGTGACGCCGCCGAACAGCCAGGCGCCGGCCAGCACCCGGCTGGGCTTCCAGGTGGCGAACACCACCATCGCCAATGCGATCCAGCCGCGCCCGGCCGTCATCCCTTCCACCCACATCGGGGTCAGCGCCAGCGACATGTAGGCGCCGGCCAGGCCGGCCATGGCGCCGCCGAACAGCACCGCACCGTAGCGCAGCGCCAGCACGTGGATGCCGATCGCATGGGCACTGTGCGGCGCCTCGCCCACCGCGCGGATCAAAAGGCCGAGCCGGGTTCGCGCCAGCCCCCATCCCATCAGCGGCACCAGCATCAGCGACGCCAGCACCAGCGCGTCGAGGCCGGCCAGCAGCGCCGGCAGCGGCGCCACGGTCTGGCCGGCCAATCCGCGCCCCAGGAAGGCCGACAGCCCGACTCCGAACAAGGTCAGCGCCAGCCCGGTGGCCACCTGGTTGGCCTGCAAGGTCAGCACCAGCACGCCGAACAGCAGCGCCATCAGCATGCCGGCGGCAAGTGCCGCCAGCAGGCCCAGGCCGGGGTGGCCGCTGGCCAGGGTCACGGCAAAGCCGCTGACGGCGCCGACCAGCATCATGCCTTCGATGCCGAGATTGAGCACGCCGGCGCGTTCAGCCACCAGCTCGCCCATGGCGGCGAAGATCAGCGGCGTGGCCGCGGCGGCGGTACTGGCAAGGAGCGCCAGCAAATAGTCGGGATTCATGCTCGCCTCAGTCTGTAATGAATGAACAGGTCGGCGGCCAGCAGGTAGAACAGCAGCAGTCCCTGGAACAGGCCGGTGATGGCGCTGGGCAGCCGCAGTTCGATCTGCGCGCTTTCGCCGCCAATGTAGAGCAGCGACATCAGCAGGGACGCCAGCATGACGCCCAGCGGATGCAGGCGGCCCACATAGGCGACAATGATGGCGGCGAAGCCGTAGCCCGGCGAGACCGAGGCCTGCAGCTGGCCGATCGGGCCGGCCACTTCGCCGACCCCGGCCAGGCCGGCCAGCGCCCCGCTGGCGAGAAAAGCGCCCCAGACGTTGCGCCGTTCGGAAAAGCCCGCGTACAGAGCGGCGGCGGGCGCCATGCCGGCCACCTGCATACGGTAGCCGGCGAAGGTGCGCGCGCAAAAGAACCAGGCGGCACCGACAGCCAGCAGCGCCAGCACGAAGGCGGCGTTGACGCGCAAGCCATCAGCGAGCAGCGGCAAGGTGGCGGCTTCGGCGAACATGCGCGACTGTGGAAAATTGAAGCCTTCCGGGTCGCGCAGCGGTCCGTGCACCAGATAGCTCAGGTAAAGCTGGGCCACGTAGACGAGCATCAGGCTGACCAGGATTTCGCTGGTGTTAAAGCGCGTGCGCAGCAGCGCGGGAATGGCGGCCCAGGCCATGCCGGCCAGGGCACCGGCGGCCAGCATGGCGGGCAGCAGCCAGGCGGCCGGGATGCTGGCCTCGGCCAGCGCCACCGCGCCGGCGGCGCTGGCGCCCATCACCAGCTGGCCTTCCGCGCCGATATTGGCCACGTTGGCGCGGAAGGCCAGCGCCAGGCCCACGCCGCACAGCATCAAGGGGGTCGCCTTGAGCAGCAGTTCGCCGATGCCGTAAGCGCTGCCGGCGGGGTCGATGAAGTAAACGCGGAAGGCGTGCAGGGGCGCCTGGCCGAGCAGCAGGAACAGCAGCGAGCCGGTGGCCAGCATGGCCGCCGCGGCCAGCAGGGGCGAGAGCAGCATCATGCGGCGCGAGGGTTCGGGCCGGCGTTCAAGTCGCAGCATGCGGCGCACCCTCCCCTGGTGCATCGTGAAAGGCTCCGCTCATCCACACGCCGACCTGGTGCAAGCTGGTGGCGGCCGTGGGCACGGCCGGCGACAGGCGTCCGCCGGCCAGCACGGCGATACGGTCGCAGATCATGAACAGTTCCTCCAGTTCCTCGGACAGCACCAGCACCGCCACGCCGGCATCGCGCAGGTCGATGATGGCCTGGCGGATCAGCATGGCCGCGCCCACGTCCACGCCCCAGGTGGGCTGGGCCAGCAGCATGACCTTGGGCGCGAGCGCCATCTCGCGGCCGACAATGAATTTCTGCAGGTTCCCGCCGGACAGGCTGCTTGCCGCCGAGCGCACCCCGCCGCACTTGACCTGGAAACGGTCGATCACGGCGCGGGCGAAAGCGGCCACCGCGGCGCGGTCGATCAGGCCGCCCTTGACCATGCCGGCGGCGTGCCCGGTGAGGAGCGCATTATCGGTCAGCGCCAGCTCCGGCACGGCGCCGCGGCCGAGCCGCTCTTCGGGCACGAAGCGCAGGCCGAGCGCGCGCCGCGCGGCGGCGTCCATGTTCGTCACATCGATGCCGTCGATCAGCACGGCGCCAGGCTGGCTATGGTGCGCTTCGCCGGACAGGGTCCGCAACAGCTCCTGCTGGCCGTTGCCGGAGACGCCGGCGATGCCGACGATTTCGCCCGCATGCACGGTCAGCGAGATGTCCTTGAGGTGGGTGCCGAAGGGGTCCGGGCTGGCCACCGTCAGGTGTGACACCTGCAGTTTCGGTTCGCCCGGGGTTTGCGGTTCCAGGTGGCACTCGGGCAGCGCGCTGCCGATCATCAGCGCGGCCAGCGAGTGGGCGCTTTCTTCGCGTGGCTGCGCGCGGCCGGCCACGCGCCCGCCGCGCAGCACGGTGGCGCGCTCGCACAGGACCCGGATCTCGTCCAGCTTGTGGCTGATATAGAGGATGCTGCAGCCTTCGCGGGCGAGGCGGCGCAGCGCGGCAAATAAAGCCTGCACGGCGTCCGGGGTAAGCACCGAGGTCGGCTCGTCCATGATCAACAGGCGCGGCGACTGCAGCAGGCAGCGCACGATCTCGACGCGCTGGCGCTCGCCGACCGACATGCCGTGCACCAGCCGCGCCGGGTCGAGCGGCAGGCCGTACTCCTCGGCCATGGCGCGGATGCGCGGCGCCAGCTGCGCCGGGGCGATTCGCTCGTCCAGCGCCAGCGCGATGTTCTCGGCCACGGTGAGTGTGTCGAACAAGGCGAAGTGCTGGAACACCATGCCGATGCCGAGTTTGCGCGCCTGCGCCGGCGAATGAATTTCGACCGGCCGGCCTTCCCATTCGATGCGGCCGGCGTCAAGCCGTGTGACGCCGTAGATGATCTTCATCAGCGTGCTCTTGCCGGCGCCGTTTTCGCCCAGGACGGCATGGATCTCGCCCGGCATGACGGCCAGGTCGATGGCGTCGTTGGCCACCACCGCAGGGTAGCCTTTGGAGATGCCGTGCAGTGCCAGGCGTGGCACTGCGGCCTGGGGCTCGGGGCTGTCGCTCATGGGTGCTCCGGTGGCGTCGATAAGGGCAATTCTAACCGCTGAAGACGCGTGTGCGCGGCACCAGCTGCGCCGATTTCTGCTATAAATTGCATAACAATGACCGTCTGAGAGGAAGCCCTACGATGAAACGCCGCCCCCTGTTCGCCTTGATTTTTGTCGCCGCTTTGTCTTCATCATTTACCGCCCATGCCGCCGAGCCGCTCAAGGTCGGCTTTGTCTATGTGGGACCGGTGGGCGATGCCGGCTGGACCTATGCCCACGACCAGGGCCGGCGCGACATGGAAAAGGCGCTGGGCGCGCAGGTCAAGACGACGTATGTGGAGAGCGTGCCGGAAGGCGCCGATGCGGAGCGGGTAATCCGCAAGCTGGCGGCCGATGGCCACAAACTGATCTTCACCACCTCGTTCGGCTACATGAACCCGACCGAGAAGGTGGCGCGCGCTTTCCCCAAGACGGTGTTCGAGCACGCAACGGGATTCAAGACGGCCAAGAACATGGGCAACTACGAGAGCCGCATGTATGAAGGGGCTTATCTGCTCGGCGTGGTGGCCGGACGCATGACTAAAACGAATACCCTGGGGATCGTGGCCTCGTTTCCGATTCCTGAAGTTATCCGTAATATCAATGCCTTCACCCTGGGCGCGCAAAGCGTCAGCCCGAAGATCAAAACCAAGGTGGTATGGGTGAACTCCTGGTATGACCCGGCCAGGGAGCGCCAGGCGGCGGAAACCCTGATTGCGCAAGGCGCGGATGTACTGAGCCAGAATACCGATTCGCCGGCGACCCTGCAGGTAGCGCAGGAAAAGGGCAAGTATGCGTTCGGCTGGGATTCGGACATGCTCAAGTTCGCGTCCAAGGCGCACCTGACCGCCAGCACCAACCACTGGGGCGGGTATTACACCGAGACGGCGCGCGCTGTCCTGGCGGGGACCTGGAAGCCGCGCGTGGTCAAGGGCGGGCTCAAGGAAGACATGATCCGCATGTCGCCGCTCAATGCAGCGGTGCCGGCGGATGTGGCCAAGCTGTTCGAGTCGAAGAAGGCGGCCATTGCGGCGGGCACCTTCACGCCCTTCCAGGGACCGCTGAAGGATCAGGCGGGCGCCGTCAGGCTGGCAGCCGGCGCGAGCCTGTCGGCGCGCGACCTGATGTCGATGAACTGGTATGTGCAAGGGGTCGAGGGCAGCATCCCGAAGTAAGCCACCTTCGATGTTGTGCAGGTAAACGACAAACCCCATTCGCACGCATTGTTCTTGCGCGCCGAATGGGGCGAATGTGGCTTAATGGGCGCCGCGGTCTTGGCCGCGGCGTCATGGCATGTCTGCCTTAGTCGAGCTTCCAGGCGTAGTCGACTTTGGTCCAGGTCTGGGCCGGCGCGCCGTCCTTGGTGCCTGGTTTGAACTTGCATGCGCTGATCGATTTCAGCGCGGCCTTGTCGAGATTCTTGAAGCCGCTGGTTTTTTCCAGCTTCGAATCGGCCACGGTGCCATCCGGATTGATCAGGAAGGACATCGATACGGTGCCCTGTTCCTCGTTCATCAGCGATGCCTTCGGATACTCGGCCTTGCACTTCGCCGGGTCGAAAACGGCCGGTACTTCAGCCGCGCTGGCCATGCTTGACACTGCCAGAGCAATCACGATGCTCAGATATCGCTTGTTCGTAGACATACCATTTACCCCATTGTGTGATGCGTGTGCCGCGTTCTAAGCGATTACAGCGCCCAGACGTAGTTCACCTTGGTCCAGGTCTGGGCATGTGCGCCGTCCTTGGTACCAGGCTTGAATTTGCAGCCGGTGATTGCCCTGACTGCCGCGTTATCCAGGTTCTTGAAGCCAGACGTTTTCTCAATCTTCGAATCGAGCACGCGGCCTTCGGCGGACACCAGGAAAGCCATGGCAACTGCGCCTTCTTCTTCGTTCATCAGCGAGGCCTTTGGATACTCGGCCCTGCAGTTTTTAGGGTCGAATTGGGCAGGAACTTCAGCTGCGAATACGGTGCTGCCGGCGCTGGCCAATGCCAGTGCTGCGATGATGTTGATTGCGCTTTTCTTCATGGCGTGGATCTCTCGGATAGTGAAGATGAATTTTTAATTTTTGTGCTGCTGACTGCTTAGAATTCTTCCCATTCGTCGCTGGCGGCTGCGGCGGCAACGGCTTTGCGCGGCTTGGCGGCTGGCGGCGGGGTGTCATGATCGGCCACCGCGGCTGGACGCTTCAAGGCCGGACGGGCGGCCTTGCGAATGGCGATCGGGGCGGCTACCGGGGTTGCCGGTGCGGCGTCGGCCATGGCCGAGCTGCGCGAGACGGCGTGCGATTCTTCGCCTTCGACCAGCTTGAAGATGCTGACGACGTGCGCCAGTTCGCTGGCCTGGTCTTGCAGGCTCTGGGCGGCGGCGGCGGCTTCTTCCACCAGCGCGGCGTTCTGCTGGGTCATGCTGTCCATCTCGATGATCGACAGGTTGACCTGTTCGATGCCGGCACTCTGCTCCTGGCTGGCGTTGGCGATCTCGCTCATGATGTCGGTGACGCGCTTGACGCTGGCGACGACTTCATCCATGGTCACGCCGGCCTGGCCGACCAGTTTGCTGCCGCGCTCGACCTTCTCGACCGAATCGCCGATCAGGGTCTTGATTTCTTTCGCTGCCGCAGCGCTGCGCTGGGCCAGGTTGCGCACTTCGGATGCCACCACCGCGAAACCGCGGCCCTGCTCACCGGCACGGGCTGCTTCCACGGCGGCGTTCAGCGCCAGGATGTTGGTCTGGAAAGCGATGCCATCGATCACGCCGATGATGTCGACAATCTTGTTGGCCGAGGCGTTGATCGAACCCATGGTGTCGACCACTTGCGAGACCACTTCACCACCCTTGCGGGCCACATCCGATGCGGACGCCGCCAGCTGGTTGGCTTCACGGGCATTCTCGGCGTTCTGTTTCACGGTCGAGGTCAGTTCTTCCATGGCCGAAGCAGTCTTCTCCAGCGAGCTGGCTTGCATTTCGGTGCGCGAGGACAGGTCGATATTGCCGGCGGCGATTTCGCGCGAAGCGGTGCCGATGGTTTCGGTGCCGACGCGGACCTGGCCGACGATGCCCACCAGGCTGTTGCGCATTTCATTCATTTCAGCCAGCAGGCTGCCGCGGTCGGCGCCGGTGGTATCGATGGCGATCGACAGGTCGCCGTGGGCAATGCTGCCGGCGATTTCAGCGGTGTAATTCGGTTCAGCGCCCAGTTGCTTGAGCAGGCCGCGGGTAATCGCGATGGCGGCAACCAGGCCGAGGAAGATGGCGACGCCGCCCAGGCCCAGCATGGTGTTGCGGGCGGTGGTGTAAGCGGCTTCGGCTTCGGTCATCACCTGGGTATTGAGTTTGTCTTCCAGCGTAGCCAGCTCGTCCAGCGCGCCCATCCATTTTTTCTGGACCGGACGGATTTCCTTGATCAGCACGCGGGTCGCGTCTTCGGCCTGGCCTGCGAGCCACAGCTCGGAAGCCTTGGCCATGGCCGGCAGGGCGACCGCTTCGTGTTCTTTCAGGCGGGCCAGCAGATTCTTTTCTTCGGCCGAGGCGGAGGTGGCGAACTTGGCGGTCAGCTTGGCTTCGGCTGCGTCGTACTTGAGGGCCAGCTCCTTGATCTTGGCCATGTCCTGCTCCATGTCGGCAGGATCTTCCATGAGGGTCAGGATGCGCAGCGAGGTGATGCGGTCATTCAGGTTGGTGCGCATTTCGATCACCAGGCGGGTGACCACGTTATTGACGCCGACAACACGGTCGAGACGATCCTGGATCTGGCCCATGCGCAGGATGCCCACGGCGGTCACCGCGACCAGGAAAAACAGCACCAAGGTGAAACCTAAACCCAGGCGGGTGCCGACCTTCATGTTGGATAAACTCATTTGGTGTCTTCGTCTTATATCGATTAATCGGAATTCGTCCTGTTGCCGGCGCCGTGCGAAGCCCACTCAGGCATCGCTATGCGTGCACTCTTGCGTACTTCTCTCAGGATAAATCAAAAGAATGACTGCGCATGCAAAAACTTTGAAACGAGCATTATGTGTTTCACTGCAACAACACTTTGCAGACTTGTTTCCGTATAGAATTAATTCCAGAGCACGAATTATAGGTCTAAGTTTTGCCTATGAGCAAGCTTTAATGCACGCGCATGCATGAAATCGATTTCTGTGTGGAAATAATATGACAGCAGATTGACAACAGGGAGGGGTGTAAGTACTTGCCGGCCGTGCAATTATGCGGGGTGGGTAATTTCAGCGGTCCGGCATAGGGATTTTGCGCTTGTTTCGGCTCTCTTACGCCGCTTGGCGCATCCGTGCGGCGGCTTCGAGCAGCAGTTCCGGATCGGCGGAGGCCAGCTTGCGCGGGTCCGACATGAGCTGGCGGAAGTTGCGCGCCCCGGGCAAGCCGGCCATGATGCCCAGCATGTGGCGGGTGATGGTGTTGAGTTTGAGGCCGCGGGCGGCATGCTCGGCAAGCTGGGCAGATATATAAGGAATCATCGCGGCCAGCACTTCTTCGCGCGATTTGACCTCGGAGTTGTCGTTATAGAAACGAGCATCGTAGTCGGCCATCGCGTACGGGTTGTGATAGGCCTCGCGCCCTATCATGACGCCATCGACGTGTTCAAGATGTAGCGCAATCTCGGCGCTGGTCTTGATGCCGCCATTGATGATGATCTCCAGATCCGGAAAATCCCGCTTCAACTGGTAGGCGGTTTCATACTTCAACGGTGGGATTTCGCGATTTTCTTTCGGCGACAAGCCTTTCAGGATCGCGTTGCGCGCGTGCACTATAAAGGTGCGGCAGCCCGCCTTGGCAATCGTGCCGACAAAGTCCCGAACAAAGCCGTACTCCTCCACCTTGTCGATGCCGATGCGGTGTTTGACGGTGACGTCGATCGACACGGCGTCGCGCATGGCCTTGACGCAGTCGGCCACCAGTTGCGGTTCCGCCATCAGGCAGGCGCCAAAGGCGCCCTTCTGGACCCGCTCGGATGGACAGCCGCAGTTGAGGTTGATCTCATCATAGCCCCACTGCTCGCCCAGTTTGGCGCTGGTGGCCAGGTCGGCAGGGTCCGAACCGCCCAGCTGCAGCGCCACCGGATGCTCTTCCTCGTTAAAGCGCAGGTGCCGCTCGACATCGCCGTACACCAGCGCCCCGGTCGTCACCATTTCAGTGTACAGCCAGGTGTGGCGGGTGATCTGCCGGTGAAACTGGCGGCAGTGGCGGTCAGTCCAGTCCATCATCGGCGCCACCGAGACGGTGCGCGGCGGAAGTTGACGGGACGGTGCGGTCTTGATACTCATGAAAGCCTTAACAGTACGGTTTTTTCGCGGCTCCTTAAGAACACGCTTGCCGCGCAGCGATCAGTTTCGCCAGCGGGCAAGAGCGAGACTTTACATGACTTTGGCGATTTCGGCTGGAAGCTGTTGCTCCTGATGGGGCCAGCTGTCAGCATTCCCGACCGAAAAGACCTCGCAACTAGACCGGGACCACTAAACCATGCCTCGCAGCTTTTTCCGGCCGTCCGGCCTTCCCGATATAAATCCTGCCCAGCACATGTTCGCCATGCGTGAGGGCAGTTCCCCCCAAAATTTTTTGGTCGAAAAATCGGCTCTCGAAACACTCCCGTTGCCTTGACCTATCCCGCTAGGAACATTGACTCCTGACAATTTCGGAAATGAGCAATAGAGCAATTATTGTTGCTCAGTTATCCACAACCAGAGGAAGTAATGGCTATCGATGGTTACCTGCAAATCGAGGGTATCAAGGGCGAATCCACGGACTCCAAGCATCAAGGCTGGATCGAATGCGAGTCAGTCAACTATTCCATCCACCAGCCAAAAAGCGCAACGTGTTCGACAGCCGGGGGCAATACGGCTGAACGAGCCGAGCTATCAGACCTCAGCCTCAGCAAGATAGTAGACCTCGCCTCACCAATCCTTGCCCAAGGATGCGCCACCGGCAAGACCTTCCCCAGAGCTAAGCTGGAATTCATGCGGGCCGATGGCGACGGCGAGCCGGTCAAATACTTTGAAATCGAGTTGGAGAACGTACTTATCGGCCATGTCGCTCCCAGCATCACGCGAGGGAGTTTCATGCACGAAAACATCGGCCTCAAGTTCTCTAAGGTGAAGTGGAAATATTGCCATCAGAAGATCGCAGGGGGCATGGGGGGCAATACCGCTGGTGGATGGGACCTAGCAACTAATCGGGTTGTGTAACCATGCGGTCCGCTTGCTTCCTGGCCCTTGCGGTAATTGCGCCTACAGCGTTCACGCAGCCTGTCAACTCCCCACCTTGGCTGACAGGTACTCGACTGGCCGAAATGATGGCCTACCCTCCCGGCGCAATGGGGAATTTCGACCTGACCCGAGAGCAGTACATGGATAAGGAGTTGGCCCGCCTTTACATCAGCGGCGTCCACGATTCGACTGAGGGGAAAAGCTGGTGCTTTAGTCAAAAGTATCGGCCAAAGCCGGATACGCTTCAAGGCGACATCATGGCCGCGTTACGTGCTATGCCACCTGACCAACTTCGGCGTAACGCAGCAGACATCATTGTAGAGGTCTGGCGTAAAAAATGGCCTTGCCTTCCAGATGGGAGCAAGCCATGACCAGTCCAAACTTTGCTGTGCTGAGGTCGCACCATATGGGTAGTGCCTACAGTGCCCCACAAGTTCTTGAGGCTATCGGACATCCTGAGCTTGTGAATGATCCGGTATGGGGCAACACCTGCGCTATCAGAATGAGCGTTGCCCTTATAGCTGCTGGTGTGAGGATACGGCCCGGTCGCTTGAAGATCAAAGCCGGGCGATTCAAGGACGAGATGATCGAACCGGGTCAACGTCGTTTGTCTGACTTCCTTGTTAAGGCGCTCGGCAAGCCGGAGAAGTACAAGAGCGGGCGTGCCGCCTATCACGCAATCGCATGGCGCAAGGGAATCATTTCGTTCTTTCAGATTCACGGACCTACCGACAGACAAGGCCATATTGACTTGGTATCGGTGCAGGACTGGCCGCAAGTTATGTGCAGCGGTTCATGTTACTGGGATGCCGTCGAAGTTTGGTTCTGGCCCCTCAAGTAGCGATGGATAGCCCCCTTATGGCAGTGTCGCCGCCGCTGTTCGGGGACTCCCTTGCTGCACATAACCTGCACACGGCTACGCACATAGCCTTTAGGTACGGCTTTTTAGTTCCGATCCATCATCGGCGCCACCGAGACGGTGCGCGGCGGAAGTTGACGGGACTGTGCGGTCTTGATACTCATGAAAGCCTTAACAGTACGGTTTTTTCGCGGCTCTTTAAGAACACGCTTGCCGCGCAGCGATCAGTTTCGCCAGCGGGCAAGAGCGAGACTTTACATGACTTTGGCGATTTCGGCTGGAAGCTGTTGCCCCAGCCGCCGTCTTTCCAACAGATCTCAAGCCTTCATCAAGGCCCCGCGCGGCTGTAACGGCTGAGATGGGCAGTGCCAGCCCCTTCCGCGCTGGAGTACTGCTCGATCACCGTTATCTCGGTACCGTTGTCGCTCACCAAGGTCCACACCAGCTGGCGCAGCACGGTGCAGGCGGTGCCCGACGGACAGCTCGCGCGAATCGATTTGTCCGGCAACAGATAAGTTCGCATGACCAGCTTGCCGTTGTCGATCAGCCAACTGGCCGGCCACAGTGGCACCACCTGGCCGGCAAGGGTGCCGTACTCGGCCCTGCCCTCGTGCGAGTTCAGCAGGTTCAGGTACTGGCTGCTGTTGCTCATCGCGCCATGCAGGTTGAGCGCGCGCCAGCGTGCCACCGCGCTGTCGTGGCTGAAAGCCCGCGCGCCTTGATGCAGCGACATCCAGGTATCCATCAAGCGATACTGCCCGCCTTGATGGACGCGCACCAGCCAGCGCTGCACGCCGCCCTGGTCCGGCCCGGCCGGCACCAGCACCAGGTCGATGCCGCCGCCCATGCCGAGCGCCAGTTGCCCATCCTGCAGTTTCCAGCTCAGCGGCGTATCGCCCAGTTCGGCGGCACGGGCGCTGCCATCGGCTGCGAAGTGGATCGATAGCTCCCCTTCGTTGCCTGCGCCGGCGCGCAGGTCGGGCACGCCGAACAGGGTAGCACCCACCAGGCTTGATGCCGCAGGTGCCTTGAGCTGCGCCCAGTCGCGCCAGGTGCTGCGCAGCCCACCGGTGAGTGGCGCGTCGGGCCGGTTGCCGTTCAGGTAGCGGGTGTAGCCGACCGGCGCGATAAAGGCCAGGCCGGCCGCACCACCACCGGCCACATGGCGCAGCTGGAAGCCCGTCGTGACGGTGACCGTCGGCTCCAGTGCCGGGCTCGGCACGGGCAGTGCCTGCCCGACATTGCGCACCTCGCGCGGCGTGTTGAAGGTGACGTCGATGGCGCTGCCATTGCTTTTCCAGGTCGCCGGCGTGGGGCCGTTCCAGTCGTGCACCGTGGCGCTGCCGTCGCCGGCCAGCGTGAGGTCGGTGGCCGGCGTGCGGCAGCAGCCATCGCTGGTGAAATAGGTACGCACCGCGCCGGGCATCGCCGCCGCCGGTTCGAACATGGCCGGGTCGGCCGCGAGGACCAGTTCGGTGGCCTCGACCAGGTTTTCATCGGCACTCAAAGCGGCGCGGCGCAGCGCGGCCAGTTGTGCCGGGCTGGCCGCCAGCGCAAGGGTGTCGCCAATTCCGCCCGGCAAAGCCAGGCGCGGACGGGCGTCCCCGCCGCTGGCCGCCAGGCGCAGCACCGCCGCCGTCTGGAACACCGCGCGCGGCACGACGCGTGCCGCCGCGCTGTCGAGCGCGGCCTGGGTAGCCGGCGCCGAGCCGCCATTGTGCTCGACCAGCGCCGCATACCAGGCCGTGCTGAGCGGCGTGATGTGGGCGCTCAGCTCGCCGTTGGAGCTTGCGCGCGCCAGCGCGCTCCGGCCGTCGCCGATCACGTTGATCAGCTTGATATGGGACTGCGCTCCCACCCCTTGAGCGCTCACGCTGAGCATGTCGGCATTGCCTGCGGGAATACTGACCGGCAAGCGGTAGTTGCCCGCGGCATCCGCACTGGCGGTGAAACGCTGGCCGCCCAGATTCGCCTCGATGCTGGCATTGGCCAGCGGTGCATCGGCCGCCGAGCCGGTCAGGGTCAGCTGGGATGCAGCGGGCCCGGCAGGCGGGGGCGCCGGATCGGGCCCGCCGCCTCCGCCGCCACAGGCGGTCAAGAGAAACAGGGATAGCAGAAGGAATAGCAAAAGGGATAGCGACGATACGGGGATGAAGCGCAACAGCATGGTGAAGCGGGACATGATCGATCTCCTCAGTGTGGACACAAGCCCACCGGTCGGTGAATTCAGCGCGATCCTGCAATTTCTTCAGCAGTCCGGCAATTCGTATAAACCATATGTATCAATGCGGCGATTCCTTGCCGGGGCGCCACACATACAGCGACTAGCGACACCATGCTGCGTGCCAGCAAGAAAGTTCCCCCACAATGCTGCAGCCCGGCTGCGTTTTGGCGGCCATCAAAAGCACCACAGATCACCTCACTACACTGGGATGTCAGCCGCGCGCCTTCGGCGCACTGGTCGTTTCCGTGAGGCTCTATGTTCCCAATCCGACTACTCGCCGTGGCGTGCATGGCCACCGCCTGCCACCTGACGCACGCGGACGATGCAGGCAGCGGTGTCGTGACAGCCCAGTCAGTCACTGTAGCCGGCCATGATTTCTGCCAGTACTTCATTGCCGCCTGGCGCGACAAGCCAGGCAGCGAGCACTACACATTGGCGATCCGCGAACGCCCTTCGGCCCGCTGGGGCAGCGAAGTATGGATCGAGTTCGCGCAACGCCGGGTGTTCCAGACCCGCCTGCCGGTCGCGCGCGCGGCCATCAAAGGCGCCAGCGAACACGCCGCCGAACAGACCTGGCAGGCCGTCGCCCAAGCCGACAAGCAGCGCAAGCTCGTCAATGACGCCGACCTGGCGCCGGACGAGTTCTGAAGCTGCGCTCCGCGCCTGCATCAGCTTTCAATATCGACGTCATTCCTCATCCCTTCTCTAAAGGAGAACACCATGCCCCCGCGCCTTTCGCCTTGCCTGCGCACGCCGCTGCTGTCGCTTGCCCTGATGCTGGCCCACCAGCTGGCAGGCGCCACCGAACTGGTGTACCTGCCCGTCAACCCCAACTTCGGCGGCTACCCGGCCAACGGCCCTGCCCTGCTGGCCTCGGCGAGCGCCACCAATAAACACACCGAGGCGGGACTCGGCCGTTCTTCCATGTTCGACCAGTCGCCACTGGCTCAGTTCAACCAAACTTTGGAACGCACTGTGCTAAGTCAACTGGCTTCCGCCGCCACGTCCAAGCTGACCGGTCCCGACGGCAAACTGCTGCCAGGCACTTTCACCACCGCCAACTTCATCATTACCGTGGTCGATCTCGGCAACGGCAACCTGCGTATCACGACGACCGATAAAACCACCGGCGCCACCACCTCCTTCGAGGTGGCGCAATGAAGCCCGCCCTGTTCGCCGCGGCCGTCATCCTGCTGAGCGGCTGTGTTTTCACCCACCCGCCGTCGAGCCCGCGCGCCGATGCCCAGCTCACGCCATCCACGCCGGTCACCCGCGACCTGCTCAGCCTGCCGCCGCCGAAAGGCAAGGTGCCGGTCGCGGTGTACGGCATCCGCGACCAGACCGGCCAGTACAAACCCTCGCCCGACAGCTCCTTTTCCACGGCGGTGACACAAGGCGCCTCGACCATGCTGATCAAGGCCCTCAAGGATTCCGGCTGGTTCATCCCGGTGGAGCGCGAGAATCTGCAGAACCTGCTCACTGAACGCAAGATCGTGCGCGCGCTGGAAATGCCGCAGCCGGCCGGCACGCCGGCGGTGCAGATTCCGCCCCTGCTGGCAGCGGCAATCCTGGTCGAAGGCGGCATCGTGGCATTCGAGAGCAATGTGCGCACCGGCGGCGCGGGCGCACGCTTTCTCGGCGTCGGCATTTCCAACCAGTACCGGGTCGACCAGGTGACGGTGAGCCTGCGCACGATCGATATTCGCAGTGGCCAGATCCTGCAAAACGTGTCCACCACCAAGACCATCTACTCCTACGAGATCCATCCGAGCGTCTTCAAATTTGTGAACGTCAAGGATCTGGTGGAGGTGGAAGCCGGCATGACGCGCAACGAGCCGGCCCAGCTGTGCGTTGCGGAAGCGATCGAGGCGGCGGTCACGCACCTGATTGCCGATGGCATTCGCGAGGGCAGCTGGGCACTGAAGGATGAGGCCAGCATGGCCGATCCGGTGCTGCGCCGCTATCTGAGCGCGCGCAGTGTGGCGACCGCGTCGGCGGGCACGATGCAATAGGCACCATCCGGTGATCCCACTCCAAGGAGCTACTACATGAAACGCCATCTTTCCAACTATCTGCCGGGCCTGCTGCTGGCAGCCGCCGCCGGCACCGTGGCGGCCGACACCAGCGTTGCCGTCGTCCAGATCGGCAGCGGCAACCAGTTGTTCATCGAACAGATCGACCAGCCCTTCTCCCTCATCAGCGCCAGCATCACGCAGATCGGCAACAACAACCGGGCCGGCGATCCTGTGGCCGGCACGGCCGGCATCCGCCAGCTGGGCGCCAATGGCGACGTGGTCTCCACCATCACCCAGACCGGCAACAGCAACAGCGCCGGCATTACCCAGACCGATGGCTTCATCACCACCGCCACCATTGCCCAGGCCGGTAACCACAACAGCGGCACGATCGAACAGGACACCCACTTCCACACCAATGCCTCGCTCACGCAGATCGGCAACGGCAACAAGGCCACGCTGCTGCAGCCGAATATCGCGACCTTCGAAGTGGTCGCCCTACAAAGCGGCAATAACAATGTGATCGAGACCTATCAGAACCTGTCCGGCCACGAAGGCGCGTATATCGAGCAGTATGGCGACCACAACCGCGCAACGGCTTACCAGCAGAATGTCGATTTCGCGCGCATCGACGTCAATCAGACCGGCAACAGCAACAAGGCGGACGGCAAGCAGACCGGCTTTTCAACCTTCATCGCCGCCACCATGCTGCAGAACGGGAACGGCAACATTGCCTCCACCGAACAGGCCGGCGAGTCGCTGGAGAGCACGATTACCCAGAACGGCAATCACAACAAGGGGATGGTGGCCCAGACCGGCGATGGCCACACGGCCAGCATCCTGCAGAACGGCAACGGCAACACGGCATCGATTACCCAGACCGGCATGAACCAGGTGGCCGCCATCGCCCAGGCGGGTAATAACAACCACGCTGTGATCGTGCAATAAAAAACCGCCGGCGTCCCATTGGGAGGCCGGCGGTTCTATATAAGCTGCGCGGTCGATTACGCTTCGCGCGATGCCTTCTTACGCTCGTGCTCTTTCAGGTAGCGCTTGCGCAGGCGGATCGATTTCGGGGTGATTTCCACCAGTTCATCGTCAGCAATGAATTCCACTGCGTACTCAAGCGACATCTGGATAGGCGGCACCAGGCGCACGGCTTCGTCGGTACCCGACGAACGCACGTTGGTCAGCTGCTTGCCCTTGATCGGGTTGACGACCAGGTCGTTGTCGCGCGAGTGGATGCCGATGATCATGCCTTCGTACACCGGGTCGTTGTGGACCACGAACATACGGCCGCGATCCTGCAGTTTCCAGATGGCGTAGGCAACAGCGGCGCCGTCGTCCTGCGAGATCAGCACGCCGTTACGGCGCACGCCCAGGTCGCCGGCCTTGGAGTTGTCGACCGGTGCGTATTCGTCGAACACGTGGCTCATCAGGCCGGTGCCGCGGGTCAGGGTCATGAATTCGCCCTGGAAGCCGATCAGGCCACGCGCTGGAATCTTGTATTCCAGACGCACACGGCCTTTGCCGTCGGATTCCATATTGGTCAGGTCGCCACGACGGCGGCCCAGTTCTTCCATCACGCCACCCTGGTTGGCTTCTTCCACGTCCACCGACAGGTTCTCGAACGGCTCGTGACGCACGCCGTCGACCATCTTGTAGACCACGCGCGGACGCGATACGGCCAGCTCGAAGCCTTCGCGGCGCATGTTTTCGATCAGGATGGTCAGGTGCAGTTCGCCACGGCCCGACACTTCGAACACGGTGTCGTCGTCGGTTGGCGCCACGCGCAGTGCCACGTTGGCTTTCAGTTCGCGGTCCAGGCGGTCGCGCAGCTGGCGGCTGGTGACGAACTTGCCTTCGCGGCCGGCCAGTGGCGAGTTGTTGACCATGAAGTTCATGGTCAGGGTAGGCTCGTCGACGGTCAGCATTGGCAGCGCTTCCGGGGTGTCCGGTGCGCAGATGGTCGAACCGATGCCGATTTCGTCGATACCGTTGATCAGCACGATGTCGCCGGCGACAGCTTCGTCAACCAGTACGCGCTCCAGGCCTTTGAAGTTCAGCACCTGGTTGATGCGGCCTTTGATCGGGGTCGAATCAGGACCGTTCAGGACAACGACGTCCTGGCCGGTCTTGACGCGGCCGCGGTTGACGCGGCCAATGCCGATCTTGCCGACGTACGAGGAGTAGTCCAGCGAGGTTACTTGCATCTGCAGCGGGCCGTCCGGGTTGTCGTCGCGTACTGGCACGTGTTCCAGGATGGCGTTAAACAGTGGCTTCATGTCGCCGCTGCGTACAGCGTCGGTCAGGCCGGCATAGCCGTTCAGGCCCGAGGCGTAGACGATCGGGAAGTCCAGCTGCTCATCGGTGGCGCCCAGCTTGTCGAACAGTTCGAAGGTCTGGTTGACGGCCCAGTCGGCGCGCGCGCCCGGACGGTCGACCTTGTTGACGACAACGATAGGCTTCAGGCCCAAGGCCAGTGCCTTGCGGGTCACGAAGCGGGTCTGTGGCATCGGGCCTTCTTGGGCATCGACCAGCAGCAATACCGAATCGACCATCGACAGCACGCGCTCGACTTCGCCGCCGAAGTCGGCGTGGCCTGGGGTGTCGACGATGTTGATGTGGGTGCCTTCGTACTCAACCGCGCAGTTCTTCGACAGAATGGTAATGCCGCGTTCTTTTTCGAGATCGTTCGAATCCATCACGCGGGTTTCCACCTGCTGGTTTTCACGGAAGGTACCGGACTGGCGCAGCAGCATGTCCACGAGCGTGGTTTTGCCGTGGTCAACGTGGGCGATAATTGCGATGTTACGAATTGCGCGTTTTGAATTTGACATGGTCGTAAAGAACAGAAATGTACGTCGTGTACGAAGGTGTACGGGTATTGCTTCAATCAGGAACCGACTAGTATAGCATGCTTCCCCCAGTCATTACCCAGGGACTGCCGGAAAAAGCCAGTGATTTCAAGGGCTTGCTGCTTTTTTCACCACTAGGGCTGCACTGATGTGGTGAATTGTGGCAAAGCGATGTGTCATGCGAATGACGGCTCCCCTTCTGCTATCGGGATTTCTTGCCCAGTGCCTGCTCCAGTTCCGCGCGGCGTGCGCTCAGTTCGCGCAGTCGCCGCCGGGCACGTGCCAGCAGCCACGCCGCCACGCCCAGCATCACGGCGAAGATGGCCGCCGCCATACCCGCGGCCACGTTGCCGTCGCCAATTGCCAGCGACAAGGCTCCTGCCAGTGCCGCGCAGCAGAAGGTCAGCGACATGCGCGCCGCGACGACATCGTGGAAGGCATTGAGGGCGCGGCGCGAGGCCAGCACCCAGGTGGCGAAGCCGGCCCAGCACAGGCCCATCAAGGCCATGACGGCAAAGGCAATCGAGGTACGCTGCGGCAGTGACGGTTCGGTCAGCCACAGGGAAGCGGTCACGGTCGCCATCGTCAGGCCCGCGAGCAACAGGGCCACATAGCCGGCACGGGCCTTGGCCGACAGTTCGCGCTCGACCAGGGTGGAAATAGACGGTTTGTTCATGATGCGATTCCTTTCGACAGTAGTTGATGGCGCAACAGTTTGCGGGCGCGAAACAGGCGGGATTTCACGGTACCGGTTGGCACGCCCAGCACGGCGGCTACCTCGTCGAGCGACAGTTCGCGCAGGTAGAACAGGGTCAGCACTTCGTTTTCGATGAGCGGCAGGCGGGCCAGTTCATCGAGCATCGATGCCAGTTCGAGTTCGTGTTCGTCCGACGGTTCATCGGCCGGCAGCTGATCGATTTCCTCGTCCGCTGCGGCGGGCTGCTTGTATAGTGCGCGCAGCCGGTCCATGAGGACCCGGTGGGCGATGCCGAACAGCCAGGAACGTAGTTTTGCCGGCTCCCGCAAGCGTGCCAGGCTACGCAGCACGCGCAACCACACTTCCTGCGTAGCATCGTCAGCGCCGGCCTCGCTGCCGCTGAGGTTGCGCGCGTAACGCCACAGT
The DNA here is from genome assembly GCA_946479255.1 of uncultured Oxalobacteraceae bacterium. Next base: position 4,091 of record CAMLFK010000019.1, on the reverse strand, counting down.
GGTGGATGCCAGCGCGCGATGAGGGTATCGAGGGCCACACGTTCACCAAGCTGGCAGCGGATGGCTAGCAGCTCGTCGGCAAGGGCGGCCAGATACGCCGGGGTGTCGTCTTTCATGGATAGCTCTCCTATGCTTACTGGAGTAGTCGCGCATCCCGCCGAAAGGTTCATTCACATGCCGCGTAAACCGGGGTCGCTGCCCACATTGTTATACGAGCTCAGCGGTGAAGCGGCAAATCATGGCGCGGCGCCATTCAGGCGCTGTGTCGCCCGCCTTCAAATGAGTCCTAAATCGCATCGGCAGTTTCCGATAATCGACGTCTGGAATTGGCTATTCTAGACGACGAGCCGGCGCCATATCCCTGGTGTCAATGCCCACATTGATACACGAACTCATCAGCCGAATTGAATAAATGCGCCTACCCATTTCAGCAGCTTCTGATAATGTCCCGATAAAATACGCCGGGCTCATGTATCAATGTGGGCACTGACCCCGGAATTGACGCAAGGAATTTTTTCGGGCAAACAGCAGGGTGTCAGGGCTGTCGCAGCCGCCGCAGCTGGGCGGCCTGGTAGGCGCCGAAGACGTCGTTGAAAAGGCAGCGCACCAGCGGATCGTCGGTCGGTTCGGCCAGTGCTAATGCTGCTTCTACCGGTTCGGCGAACCGGGCGTCGTTGATGCGCATGTACATCGAGGTCAGCGATTCACCTTGTTCCAGCGCCGCCAACAATTTCACCGCCGGCAGTTCGGTGAGCCAACCGGGTGCTTCAGTGTCATCGGCAATCCGTTCGATGGTGTCGCCCTGAATGCGGTAGCGAAATTCCATCGCCGTGCCGTCATGTTCGTACAGCTTCAGTTGCCAGATGCGTGCCGCGTCAAAATAGCCGCCCTCTTCTATTTCCATTGAGCGAAACTTTTCCCGCAGGCCGTGCTCGCAATAGGCCGCGACACGCTCACGCTCCGCATCACCGAGTGGGGCGAAGCGGCGCGCGATGTCGGCGGTGTGCGGCGGGGTGGCCTCCGGACGATAGTCGAAATCGATGTCTTGCGGGCCCACCGGAACAAGCCATTCCAGTGCGGGCGCCGGCGCGAGTCCGCTTGCGTTGAGCATCATCGACACCGAGGGATTGATGCGCACCACCTGCGTCTGCGGCAGGGCCTGCTCGACCGCCACCTGGAAAGCCGCATAGGAAATCGGGAACATCGCGTGGTTGTACCACGACCATGGTTCCTGCACGAACTGGCAGGAACTCGGCACCACATAGCGCGGCTTGAGTGCTTGCAATTGCTCGATAAATTCATCCGGCAGTTCCGCCACGGGATCGGCGCGCGAAGGCGACAGCACGGCCACTTCGCGCATGGTCTGGAATGGCCACAAGACCATGTCCCACGGGCCCTCCTTTACCAGCCGCGCCAGGCTGTCCTCGCCGATCCAGGCATCGACCACGTTGAGCACTTTCAGGCCGGCGGCGCGGATCTGGAACATCGAGTCGACATCGGCATCCAGGGCTTCACGCGGGGTAATCTCGAACGGTCCGATACGCACCGCTTCGTTGGTGCGCAGCTGCTGCACCCTGGCGAAACCGAGTTCGCGCAGCATGTCGAACATTTCTTCGAACAAGCAGTAGATATAGATCGGCGTGTCGCGCGGCAGCAGGTCGAGGCTGTCGAAGGAGCAGTGGTCGTCGTGGTAGTGCGAGATGAACACCGCCGCGGGCGTCAAGCGGCGAATCTGCTCGTGGTCGAAGCGCACGCTGGGGAAGGCGTGGCAGTTGCGGCTGAAGGGGTTTTCGAAGATCGGATCGAACAGGATCTCCACGCCGTCGCAGCTGAACTGGTAGCCGGCGTGGAGGATGCGCGAAATGGTCAGCGTCATTGTTGGCGGGCGATCAGGCGTTCCGGTGCGAGGATGGAAAATTCCTGCAGCAGGCCGGTGCCGAGCAGCTGGGCGTCGTGATACACGCGCACCCTGCCCTGCTCCGCCGGGACCTCGACGGCTTCCTTGCCGAGTGCGAGGCGCTGGCCGTGCAGGAAGCGCTTGGCCAGTTCCTCGGTCAGCTTCACCGCAGGGAAGGTCGAGAGCAGCGCGTCGACCGGGGCCAGCAGCTCGGTCGGTTTGGCGTGGGCGCCGATGTCTTCGAGGGTGACCATGCCGTCCATCGTCAGCGCTCCAACCTGGGTGCGGCGCAGCGCGTTCAGGTGGGCACCGCAGCCGAGCGCGTTGCCGATATCTTCGCCCAGCACGCGAATATACGTGCCCTTGCTGCAGGTGACAGATAATTTTAAAAACGGGGCTGTATAGTCCAGAAATTTCAGGTCGAGAATCGTCACCGGGCGCGCTTCGCGTTCCAGGGTGATGCCTTCGCGGGCGTATTCGTAGTAGGCCTTGCCGTCGCGCTTCAGGGCCGAGTACATCGGCGGCACTTGCAGGATAGGGCCGCGGAATTGTTCCAGCACGGCTTCGATCTGTTCGCGCGTGACGTTCACTTCTTTCGTGGCGATGGCTTCGCCTTCGGTGTCGCCGGTGTTGGTGGTGATGCCCAGGTGGACCGTGGTGTCGTAGGTCTTGTCGGCTTCCAGCAGGTCTTGCGAGAACTTGGTGGCTTCGCCAAAGCACAGCGGCAACAGGCCGGTGGCGAAGGGGTCGAGGGTGCCGGTGTGGCCGGCCTTTTTGGCGTTCATGAACCGCTTGGCTTTGATCAGGGCGTCGTTGGAGGACAGGCCGACCGGCTTGTCGAGCAGGAGGACGCCGTCGACCAGGTCGCGGACGCGTTTGATGCGGGCTTGGTTCATGTGCTGCCTTTAGTGCGTTTATACCGTTAACTGAAAAACCGTCATTCCCGCCTGCGCGGGAATGACGGTTTTGCGTATAGCTATTTACTCTGGATCGGCAGGCTTCTCATCCGGCTCGGCATCGGCCGCGCGGCTTGCATTGGCCTGGTCAATCAGCAGCGACATTTCCATGCCGCGCGCGGTCGAGGTGTCGTGCACGAAGTGCAGTTGCGGCAGCGTATGGATGTGCAGGCGCTTGCCCAGCTGGTTACGAATGAAACCACTCGCCGCGGCCAAGCCGTCGCTGGTGTTCTTGACCGATTCCTTGTCGTCGAGGAGCTGCGTGAAGAACACCTTGGCATGCGCGTAATCGGGCGTGATCTGCACTTCGGTGATCGTGATCATGCCGATGCGCGGATCTTTTAATCCGTAGGCGATGATTTCGGCCAGGTCGCGCTGAATCTGGTCGGCCACCCGCAGTCCGCGGGCCGGGATGGTTTTGCTGTGCTTAGCCATATTCTTTTACCACTCTCTATACTACTCTCAAAAAACGACGGGGCGCCGTCAGGCATGAACCTGATGGCGCCCCGTCGGTACCGCATCAATTACAAAGTACGTGCAACTTCTTGAACTTCGAACACCTCGAGGACGTCGCCCACTTCGATGTCGTTGTAGTTCTTGAGCGACAGGCCGCACTCCAGACCGGCGCGCACTTCTTTCGCGTCGTCCTTGAAGCGCTTGAGCGAGTCGATCTCGCCAGTCCACACCACGATGTTGTTGCGCAGCAGGCGAACCGAGGAGGTACGCTTGACCACGCCATCGGTGACCAGACAGCCGGCAATCGCGCCCACTTTCGAGACCAGGATAACCTGGCGAATCTCGACCGCGCCGGTGATGTGCTCGCGCTTCTCCGGTGCAAGCATGCCCGACAGTGCCGCCTTGATCTCGTCGATCGCATCGTAAATGATGTTGTAGTAGCGGATGTCCACGCCGTTCGACTCGGCCAGCTTGCGGGCCTGGGCGTCGGCACGGGCGTTAAAGCCGATGATGACGGCCTTCGAGGCCACTGCCAGGTTGACGTCCGATTCCGTGATGCCACCAACAGCCGAGTGCACAACCTGCACGCGCACTTCGGAAGTCGACAGCTTCTGCAAGGAACCAACCAGCGCTTCGAGCGAACCCTGCACGTCGGTCTTGACGATCATCGGCAGGTTTTTGACTTCGCCTTCGGCCATCTGGTCGAACATGTTTTCCAGCTTCGCGGCTTGCTGCTTGGCCAGTTTCACGTCGCGGAACTTACCTTGACGGAACAGACCGAT